>JAJFFL010000021.1 GCA_021776705.1 Alphaproteobacteria bacterium | reverse complement strand
GTCGGCCTTGCTGTCGGGCTCTTGGTCCTAGGCGGAGTTGCGGCGTCAAGGCTGGGCTCGGAATTCACGCCCGCCCTCGAAGAGGGCGACATCATGTTGCGCGTCACCATGGCGCCGTCGATCTCCCTGACGGAAGCGCGTGAAACGATGACGCGGCTGGAGCGGCGACTGCTCGACTCGTTCCCTGAAATTGATGAAATCGTGAGCCGCATCGGGCGCGGAGAGGTCGGCGCGCACGCTGACCCGACGAACAACGCGGAATCGTTTATTGCGCTAAAGCCGCGCATCGAATGGCGCGGTGACATGTCTCCCTCAGAGCTTCGCGATGCGCTGTCGGAGTTTCTGGAGGACGCCCCCGGCGTGCTCGCCAACGTCGGTCAGCCGATCGCCATGTCCGTTGACGAGCTGCTGACTGGAACGCGCGCCGAACTGGCGGTCAAGATATTCGGCCCGGACACTGACGTGCTCTTGGACCGATCCCGGCTCTTGCAGTCGATGCTCCAAGAGGTGGAAGGCGCTACGGACGTGCAGGCCGACCAAATCACAGGCGCGCCGCAACTTGTCGTAACCGTGGATCGCGCTGCGATCGGCCGCTACGGCCTTGATGTGGAAGACGCGCTTGACGCACTCCGCGCCGCAGTAGGAGGAGCGGAAGCGGGCGTCGTGTTTGATGGTGTCCGTCAATTCCCGATCGTTGTACGGTTTCGAGAGAATGCGCGGTCTTCGCCGGAAGCCGTACGCCGCATCGTGCTTTCCGCCCCTGGCGGCGCGCGCGTGTTGCTCGATGATGTTGCGGACATTGAACTGCTTGTGGGGCCTCGTCAGATCACCCGTGAGGACGGGCAGCGCTTCATAACCGTGCAGGCCAACGTGCGGGGTCGCGACATCGGCTCATTCGTCGAAGAAGCGCGGGCGCGTGTTGATCGCGAACTCTCGCTTCCTCCCGGTTACCGCGTCGCGTGGGGCGGACAGTTCGAGTTGCAGCAGAAGGCGAACGAGCGCTTCGCCGTGGTCATTCCCGTCACACTTGGCATCGTCTTGTTGATCCTATTGCTGACATTCGGGCGTCTTAAGTCTTCAATTCTGATCCTCTTGAACATCCCGCTCGCTCTTACAGGCGGCGCGATTGCGCTTTGGCTGGCCGGACTACCGGTGTCGGTGCCGGCCACGGTGGGATTCATCGCATTGTTCGGCATCGCGCTTGGCAACGGGATGGTGCTCGTCAGCTTCTTGGATGACTTCGCACGCGCGGGCCGATCGCTCGATGAACTCGCGCTCGACGCCGCTGCGTTGCGCGCTCGGCCGGTTTTGATGACCGCCTTGACGACCGCTCTCGGATTGGCGCCGCTCCTCTTCGCCACCGGCGTCGGAGCCGAGGTGCAGCGCCCGCTTGCCACCGTCGTTACCGGCGGTCTCGCCACCTCAACGGTCTTGACGCTGCTCGTGTTGCCAGCCCTGCATCGCTGGTTCGCGCCCCTTCCCGACGGAGCGGCTGCCTTTGCAGGCGCGTTTGGGGAGGACGAACGCAGGGAGGAGGGGTCCGCTGGGTAGGTTCGTACACCTAGGCGACAGAACGCCGGGCTTGAGGGTTGATGCGCTGTTACGATCGGCTGTTACAATTCTCTCCGCCTTTTTCCGCGCGAACGACGTAAAATCAACCGCTTAGCAATTGGAATAGAGAGGGCTACGTATCCCTCCGTCTGCTCTATTTCCGCTGATACGCCAACAAAATTAGAGGCTTATGCAATTTCGCATATTGGCGGAGAGGACAGGCGGCGCTTTTTCAATCTACGTCGCGCTTTCATCTCAGGTGCACACGTGTGCACCGGCGTGGACTGCCCCTTCGAGGTGGCCAGAGCACCAAGTTAGAGTCCGGCGGTTTTGAAGCGCTTGGCTCTGGTGGCCAGTTTCGAGAATTAGTTTTGACCGGCCATTGAACTCATCGTCTCGCACGCCGTGTTGGCGAATAGAATTGCCTTTCTTGGAGGGATGGAAATAATTCCTGCGGCCCCAATCGATCCGGGGCCACGACATGTCGAGGGGGCGATGGGGGGACCTGCGCCAGCGTCGGCCAAGACGATCTTCATTTCCTACGCGCACGTCGATGTCGAGCATGCGCGCTCGCTCAAGGACGCCCTGACGAGCTTGGGCTACGACGTCTGGTGGGACGAAGATCTGCTCTCCACGGAAGCGTTTCGCATTCGCATCGGCGACGTGGTCACTTCTGCTGCCGCCGTCATTGTCATTTGGTCCGACGCCTCGATTCGCTCCCATTGGGTGCGCGAAGAGTCGTTGACAGGCGTGCTTGACGAAAAACTGGTCGCTACGTGCATCGACGGGTTCAGTCTCAGTCGCGTGCCGTACGGCTTTCGAGAATTCAACGTCGAACGCGTTTCGAACACGAACGCGATTTTGCGCGCTCTGGCGAAACTCGAGATTCGTGTCGATGGCGCTCAACCAAAGTCTATGAGAACGGCGAATCCCACCAATCTAATTTCGCCGCAACCTGATTCCGCGCCTGAACATTCGGCCATCGCGACGACAGCGACGCCGGAGTCAACTACGACCGAATCCGGCGCGACGAAATTTACGCGTCAATCGCCGGCGCGCACGATGACCGCCATCGCCGTGTTTTTGATCACCTTCTCCGTCGGATTTTGCGTGATCATCGCCGCCGGCCTCATCAACGTTGGTTTCGTCACCTGGGAGCCTTCCCTCGGCGGCGACGCCGCGTTGGACACTGGCGCAAAGCAAGTCGGGTTCATTCCGGCGTTGAATTGGAGCCTGACGGCGGTGGTTTTGTTGCCGCTGGCATGGTCTCTTATTTTTCTGGCTCTGTCTGAGCTGCGACGCGCCGGCCGCGAAATGGTTCAGCGCCGCATGATTCTAACCACCGACCTCGACCCAATCACGGCGGAGCATCCTGACTTCTTGCGCATGCAAAAGCACATCGGGCGGTTCGTTGTTTTTTCGATGTTGTTCGTCAGTTCCCTTGCACTTTCGTACGCCGCCGTCGACTACCACCAAGTGGTCGCGTCGATCGCGGATTCTCCGGCGGAACATAGAAAGATAAACGTCATCTCCGAGGTTTCCGGAGGCGACGGCTATCCGTTGGATCATCCCAGCTTGGAGCGGGACTGGTCGATCGCCGCCTACCTCGATCGCCGCGACCCCGTGTCGACCGATCCTGACGCGAACCGCTACTTCGACATCACGGTCTACGCTCTTTATGCCGGCGTCGGCGTGGGTTCGCTGTTTTCGTTCATGTTCATTTTGATCGGTGTCGGGTTGGCGTTTTTCCCGGGCGTGACCCATGCGTATCGACTGACCGTGATCCCGGATCTGAATTCGAAGGACCGCCGACGTGGTTTTGAGGCTCTCGGGGCGTTCTTCGGTTATGGATTGGCGGTGTTCTTCATCGTGATGATCGTCTGCTATTTCATGAGCGCGCAGAACATCTACATGCGCACGTCGGACTCAAACATATTGAGTTTCTATCTTCCTGACGTTTGGATGATCCAGGCGTTCGTCCAGGATCCGTCGCGAGAAGCCCTAGACCAGATCACCGGGTACCTGTTCTCGGAGAATACGCCCAGCACGGCGCCTCAAAACGTCTTCACGTGGGTCATCTTCGCTTTCATTGTTATCGGGTTCTTGGGTGGATTTTACTTGTTCCTTCGCCAGGCGGCGAGCGCCGGCCGTCGGGTCGTGTTCGACGAACTTGAAAACATCGGCGTTGCACGCCTGCGTCGGATTACCAATCTCTCCGATGAGGAAATTCGTCAACGCTTGAAGCGGATACGAGTATGGCCGACGGACTCGCCCGGCATGCTAACGGTGGTCGCGGTCGTGATCATGTTTCTGGCGAGCTTCGTATTCTACAAGGTCGGCGTTCTGGTGATCGTCTTCTTGTCCCTCGTCGCTTTGTCGCGAGTCATGGCGGGCAATTCATGATCAACGTCTACGCTCAGCGAGAGCACGACAACTTGGCTTCCGCTTGGCGTCTAACGGTTCCCAAGGTTTCGAGCGGGGTCGCCGTACTCGTTAGGCTGCGGCCCCATCGCCTTACGTCGGCGGTGTCGATGCATCGTACGGCGTTGTCGCGCGCCCATTCATGACCGACCAGTTCGCCAAGTTCGCAAGCGGCCGCTCGAGTATTTGATTCTTGCCCAGGAGCGGAGCGCGACTCCAGTGACCCGGCGGTTTCATTCCAATTCGGAGAACCGGACAAGCAAAACCCCAAACCCTGACATCGTCCCGTCCAGAAGCGGTCGTACCAGCGGCGGTGGTCAATGTCGTCGAACGCCAAGCTTGCCGTCGCGGTGACATGCGGGCGGCAGCGTTCGCCCACCGGCTCCCCGGCCGATGCGGGGGCGATGAATGCGAAAGCAACCGTAATGGAACAGAAGAATCCCTGCCAGAGCCGCATGACGTTTCCCCCTGACTTCTCCCAGGTTCTAACCGCAACAATTCGGTAGAAATTTGACGAAGGCATGTCAGCGTCCTTGTTGATGTTCTCGACAAACCGTGAATTGAGACACTCGTATCGCCAAATTCATGGAGTGAGCTTTGAGCCTTTGGGACCCGGTTGAAATCAAAATGGGAGCGGCGGATTGCTCAAGAAGCTAGCAATCGCGCTCGTCTTGGTGTTCGCGCTCCTAGCGGCCTGGGCGGCGGTCATCGCGTTGGTGAATCGGCAGCAGGTCCGCCGCGACAGCGCGTCAATTCAGATTGTCCGGTCGCAGAATGCGGTCGACTTCGTCGGCCCGTGGTTGCAGGTGACGACCTGGAATATCGGCTACGCAGGGATGGGAGCCGAAGCCGACTTTGTGATGGACGGCGGAACTCAAATGCGCCCCGCGCAAAAAGCGCTGGTGCAGAGAAACGCGGCCTGGATCGCGAAGACAATTCCGAGCCTACGGTCCGACGTTTATTTCATTCAGGAACTCGCGGAGCCGTCGTGGAGCACCTACCAGACAAATGTCCGACGACTCGTTTCGCGGGCATTGGCCGGATACGATCACGTCTTCACAGCCGAAGTGAACACTCGGTTCGTTCCGCCGCCGGTGCGCACCCGCGTGGGAAACGCATTCTATTCAGCTCTCAAGATCGACGAAGCGCGGGTCCGCGCGCTGCCGGTGGAGCCGACTTTTGCGTTGGGCATCTTCCGCAAGCGCTACGGCGTCGAGGTCATCGAGTTCGTTGATCAATCGTCCGAGGATCGCTGGGTGCTGATGAATATTCACTTGTCGTCTTTTGACACGGACACGGCGGCGGTTCGAGAAGCACAGGTAAGGCGCGTCTTGGCGCTGGCGAAGGAGGCATACGACGGCGGGGCTCACGTCGTTGTTGGAGGCGACTGGAACCTCTTGTTGTCGGACTATCGAAACGACAACACGACGTCCGAAGAGGATCTGTTTTGGGTTCGCGAGTTCCCGCAGGAACTTGTTCCAGATGGATGGACCTGGGCAGTTGACGATTCGACTCCAACGGTTCGGACCGCGCACAAGCCCTACGTCGCCGGGGAGAATGCGACTTTCATTATTGACGGTCTCCTTTTCTCGCCGAATGTGAACATTCTCGATGTCTCGACCCGGAATTTCGGCTTCCAATATACCGACCATCATCCGGTTACGGCGATCCTCAAGTCCGCAGAATGAGCTTCAGGTGGATAGCGCGCGTTCCGGATGGATAAGCGTTCAAAGCATGACATCCGCTTCAGTTGCCAAATCGAGAATCGATGGTCTCGCCGTGACAAAAGCGGATGCTGCGGTCGAGGAATTTGAAACGCAGACGGACCACCCAGTTGAACACTCAAGTCACGGTCCAAACCAACGCCCGTTTCGCAGGGCCGAAGGTTCATTTTTTCCCAGCACCGCCTTTACCGGATCAGCGCGTCTACCACCGATATAATCAAAGCGTCCTTCTTGCGCTCGTCTTCCGGCAGCTCGGCATAGGGTATCATCATCGGATGAGTCTTGGCGGTCTCGTCCTTTTCCGGGCCTCGTCGCCAACCATCGCGCGCTCTTTCCGCCATCCACCTCTCGTGCTCCACCGAAGCTGGAGCGGATGGATTGGCGATGCGGAACCGGACCGACTCGAGCGTCGACGATCGCATCCACTCAGGAGCTTCGTTCCAATGCGGGTGCGACTCCTCGCCCGCCGACAGCTTCCAGGCTCTCAGGGCCTCGTGAACCACCTCGGCGATGCGCGCGACCAGCGCGGGGTCCGCTTCGTCCGCCTGGCGGGCGGCGCGGCCATCGGGGCCGCCCATAACCTCGATGTCGAAGGCGGCTGGAAAGTCTTTTTCGTCAACGGCTCGTTCGGCGTGAACCCGTCCGATATGATGAAGCCAGTCAAGGTTGCGCGGGTCCGCCCGGTCAAGATCGCTGAGTTGGCCTACGCGCTTGGCGTGGTCGCGCCACGAAGACTTCCGGCGCCCCGGCGGGCCGCCGGGCGCCTCGGCGTCGAGCTTGTCGAGTTCGATCGACGGATCGACCCGTCGGAACGTCAAGAGCGGCGTGTCGGAAGCGAGCAAGCCGTCGATGTTCGAGAGTTCGCTGTTGAGCGTCACCGGCTTTGCGGGCGCGGAAAGGGCCTGGAGAACCGCCACCGCGTTGTTGACCGTGTCGGCTATGATCGTGGTCAGCGCTGTGACCGCGCGGACAGCTTCCACTTGCTCGGTGACGACGTACTTGCGGAATCTCATTTTCTCGCGCCGCGACCCGGTGCCGAGCGACAACAGAAACAGGTTCTCGGGTCCGGTGGCCCAGCGAAAGCCGAACGGCGTGCGTCTGCCGTCGTCGACCGCGCGCTGATCGTAACCGCGCAACGCCGCCGTCACAAACAACTGCAGCGCCGGGTTGTTGCTGGTGCTTACCGCCCCATCGACGAAGACGCCGGTCTTCTCGTCGCCGATTTTGATCTTCGCGGCCTCCAGAAACAACGGCGCTGCGGCGCTCGCCCGCACCACGTCGCCGAGCGGATACTTGGCGTTGGGATGGAACGGTTTGTCGTCTTCACGCTCGAAAACGCCGCGCCAATATTCCGCCCAAGGGCCCGTGGCATGGTCCCAGTACATCGACCGCGGATTGTTGGTGAGCATCCAGGGCGAGCCGGTGTCGGCGCGCTTGCAAAACACCGCGAACCCGGTGCGCAGCATCTCGGTGTCGAGGGTCATTGCGTCCAGGTCGCGGCCGTAGCGGCGCGCGATTTCGGCGAGCGTCGCGCGGATCACGCGCTCGAAATTTTTCGGGTCGTAGATTGACTGAAAGATAGGCACGCGAAACCCCGGTTTGAAAATCCCGGGACAAAACGCGCGGTAGGCTTCGGTGACTTGCTCCGCCTTGAGCCCGAGCGCGAGCAGGGCGGCGATGATGGCGCCGGTCGACGTGCCGCCGATCAGGTCGAAGTAGTCGCACAAGCGAAACTTTTCTTTCGCTTCCGGATCGGGAATGCGCGCGCGCAGCCGGTCCTCGATCACTTCCAGCATGCCGGCGGTGAGGATGCCCTTCACGCCGCCGCCGTCGAGCGACAGGATGCGCTTCGGCCCCGGCGCCTGCAGGCGCGCGTCGATCGCCGACAAGAACTCGCCTTGAGACATGGCTTCCCCCAAGCGCCCCGCAGCGCCGAAAAACTCTGCGGGCCGAGCGCCGCCTTGGCAAGCGGCAGCCGCCTTACGCGATCGGGCCCGTCAGGGAGTCGATGACGGCGCCGACAAGCGCGTCCTTGCGGCGTTCAAATATGGGCAGGCGCGCATACGGCACGAGCAAAGGATGTGTCTTCTTGCGCACGTCCTTGACCTTGCCGCGCCTCCAACCGTTGGCGCGCTTCTCCGCCATCCATTGTTCGTGCTGGGCGGAAGCCGGCGCTTTTGGATTCGCGAGCCGAAATCGGATCGCCTCAAGCGTCGCCTCACGCATCCACCTCGGCGCCCGGCTCCACGCGGGGATCGACGCGTCTCCCCTCGACTTGGCCCAAGCGCGCACCGCTTCGTGAACGACGCGCGCGATATCCTCCCGGCTTTTCATGAATGGGCCCCTCGGCGACAAGCAAACCCACAGTCTAGAGCCGCCACTGGATGAGGTCCAAGACGCGGCCGCCGCGTCGCGACATCCGAAAACGTCGGCTTGTCCAAGCTTGAGATCATCGCTCGATCAACGGGCGGACCAAGATTCGCACCAGGCACTTTGTGCCTGAGCACGATTGGCCGTCACCAGCACACGCCGCGGCGACCCACTCTGCGGGGGCCGCCGAAAACCGATCGGGCGGTCCGGAGGACTCAGCGAGAAACGCCGCGATCACGCCGGCTCGAAAGGCGGACGATTCAGGCAAGTCAGTGAGAACGGCGACATCGACAAGTGAAGCTGGATGATCCGACAACCCGGCCCTAAGGACGTCGAACGCCTCAATGCTGGTCACGTCATCGCACGCTGCGACAGCTTCAAGAGCGAAATCGCTGCGCGCAATATTGAAGATGCCAGTCGGTTCGGATCCCCACTCGGTGCGCAAGGCTTCAAGCATCGCGTCTGCATCCGCTGTTGAAAGCGGCGTCGCGCCCGCGGCAATCAGCGCATCACGTCGGCATTGCTCAAGCATGTCGTCGACTTCGCCGCCGCACATTGTTGCTCCAGCCAATGCAGCGATAATCGATTGATCAAGGGGTGGAAGGAAAGCCGGCGTCACCGTTCGTCTAGGCGCAAACAACCCGACTGCGATCACGGAGACGGCGACCATTGCGACGGCCGCCAAGCCGATAAGCCGCAAACGGTGTTTGAACGGCGGCTTTGGTGAATCCGATGCAGTCCGAAGAGCGCCCGGGCGTTCGCGCAGGAGAAAGAAGCGGCGCAGCGCGACCAAGTAGGCCGAGGCGGACGGCCGCTTTGCGGTCCACGGCCGCGCCGCGCCGTTTTCCACGGTGAGCGCGATCAGCGAGTCGCCGTCGAGGCGCGAACGCGGGTCGAGTTCCGGATACGCTTCAGCGAAGCGCGCAAGCGACTTGCTCGCGCGTTCTGACGTGAGTGCGAACGGCGGGAACAAAAAGATCGTTTTCTCAAGATAACCGCGCGACCTCAAAAGGTCATACTCCCAAACCAGCCCCGGCGTTTCACCGGCCGCGACGACGATCGCCTTCGCGCGCGCGGCGGCGTCGACGATCAATTCTTGCCAATCGTCGTGGCTCGCGTAGCGCCTCTGAGCGCCGAACTTGGCGCTGATCTCGCCGGGTTTGCCAAGCGCGATCACCGGGCCGAGCTGGGCGAACTCGTCGATCATCATCTCGTCGACGTTGCGCCGGAACGACCACAGGTCCAGCCATCTGCCCGGAAGATCGAGCCAGGAACGCGATATGCCGAGTTGATCGTCCTCGAACGACCGCAGAAACAGAATCGGCGCCGGCGCATTCGTTGAAGTGACCTCCGGCTCCCAGATTCGACGCGCAGCGAGCCGTTTGCCGAACGCAAACGCGGCGTGGCCGAGCACGAGCAGCGCCGCGCCGACGGCGAACGCGGCGAGCGCATAGGGCGACCAACCGAAGCTCGTGTTTTGCTCTTCCCAACCGAAGGAGTCGTAGGTGGTGAAACGCTGGATATCCAAGCCGAAGCTGGCGACTCCGAATGAAACGTAAACCATCGGCCGCGACGCGAGCAAAAGCCACGATGAAAAGCGGCTCAACGAGGCGGCCCGCCACATCGACGACGGCAGGCCGAATAAGTACGCGAACCGCCGACTCAATCGGGCGCTCTTGAGAAAGCCGAGCAGCACCGGCCGCGGCGCTTTGCTCGCAAGCATGCGCTCGATGTGCAGCGAGCGATACGTGGTCCACGTCAGCAGCGCCAAGAGGGCGACGTAGATGAACACCTCTCGTCGAATCTGCGGATCGTCGAGGGCGAAGTCGCCGTGGTATTCGCCGCGCAGAAGCGTAACGGCCCCGACGTAAATGACGATGCCGGACAGCAGCGCCAAAAGCGATCCGAACACGATCGTCAGGACGCCGGCGACGACGGCGATCACGCCCGAGGCGATCCGCAAGGGCTGACGCGCCATCTCATCAAAAATCGCCAGGCCGAGGGGCGCAAGCAGCGCCGCGGCGGCGACCAACACCAGACCCCAGGTGAAACCGACGCCGGAATCGCCTCCAAGTTGGTTGCGTAGCGCAAGTAAGCTCGCCGCCATCAGGATCAGCAACGTCAAGCTCGAAAGCACCGAGTAGAGAGAGACGAACGACCGCAACGTGGCGGACACGTCCAGCCGCCGCGCAGTGGCGGCGAGACGGCTTAGGTCGCCGCCTATGTCTTCGTCGGTTTGAAAGTCCGCATCCGTGATGTCGGCCGTCGTCCATCGCGCCGCGGCGCATCGGCCGATCAGCGCGCCCGCGAGCCCTGCGGCGGCGGCGGTGGCCGAAGCCAAGATTGTCCCGAACCACTCAAGATCGATGTAATCGGGGTCACTATAGATCTGTTTGGCTACGACGGCGATGAACGTCAGGAGAGCGAAAAAGAGCGGCGTCGAAAACGCGGCGCGTCGTCCGCCAATGGCTCCGAATCCGAACGCCGCAGCGGCGAGGATCGCCAGCATGATCGGATTGACCATCGGGTAAATGAATTGGGGGTATCGATTAGCGACCTCGATCGTATCCGTCGCATACGGCAGGCCCGGATTCGTGGCGCATGCGGCGAGCACAAGGCACGACAAAGCAACGGCCGCCGCGGCTCTCATGCGCGTCTCCGACATTCGGATGAACTAAGGATTTGGCCCAACCGCTTCCACCGTTGACATCGCGTTCCACACCGCCTCACCAGTAAGATTCATTCCGTCGGATGCGAGACTGAACGCCAGCGCGCCAAAAACCGCTGTGATCGCGGCGGCGTGCAGCAACTGGCGCGTGCGGGGTGTAGGGGCGGGCAGCCGCCGGGCTCGCCATGCCGGTTCAAGCGCGAGTCCGGCGAAGCCGGCGGCGAGCGCGAACGGCACGGCAAAAATGCGGCTCGGGCTCCAATCAAGATCCGCGTACATGAACGCCGGCTCGTTGGCGATCATGCGCTCGGCTTCGTAGCGCAGGCCGTCCCAATAGAAGTTCGCGGCGGCGATCCATGGCTGCGCGATCCAGCCGTTGTTTTGGCCGATGTCCGCGATGAATAGCAGCGACCGCGTCAGCGACACGATGGCGGAAAAGACGACAAGACCGACGATGAGCCCGCGCAACGACAATCGCCCGGACGCGGCCATCCAGAACGCGAGCGCAGGAAACGCCCAATCGCGAAACGGCGCAACACCCGCCCACGCGTTCCCATCGTACGTTTCGAGACTGACGGTCACCGAGAAGGACAGCAAGTAGAGGATCAGCACGAACACCGCGATCGCTGCGCGCGAGTGCTTTGTCGAGAGCGTGGCGCCGGGCGACGTCGGCTCCGGCGCGGCGAAGGCGAGCGCTGTTGCGACCGCGAGCGCGAACATCGCAACGTTCAAGCCCGCGGCGACGGTCAGGCGTTCGCCCAGGAACTCGTCGAATTCGACAGACAGCAAGAGAATTGGCGCCGCAATCAGGATCGGAGCGAGCGCGCGACGACCGTAGCGCACGCCGAGATAGGCGGCGAGAAACGGGATAAGCCAACTGATATTGTACGAGAGATCGACGTCGTCAGTTAAGATGTACCGAAACCGGACGGTGAGCAGTATGAAAGCGATCGCCCACGGCCAAGCCGCGGGTCGCGAGACGGTGGTGTCGAGAGACGACATCGGCCCCCCAGCCGAAAACGCCGCAGCGTCGTCCGCGCAAGCTGCGTCGACGCCCTATCGGTACATGAAATCTGCTCCTCGCGGGGCGAGTTGTCTTGCAAATTTTGGACTGGTTGGCGAGCTGCGCGACATCGGTGTAGGGCGTAGGCGTGATCTCATTATAGGCTTTCAGCTTCGCCCGAGTGCCGCACACTGGTCACTTTAATGGGGCAGTTCGGTTAGACGAAGAGCATCGTGCAAGAAACCTGGGGCGGCGGCAGATCCTGCGCGCCGCTTTTCTGACTCCTTTGCAACCGACTTGCATGCCTATAAGGTTGGGTCGACGCGTTTGGGGGACGGGCAGCGGCATGAAAACGGGAGCGTTTGCGGCCGCCTTGGGTCTGATCATGGCGGCGCCCGCTGAATCGCAAGGCGAAACTGCGTCCCCACAGATCGTCGCGGCTCTCATCAAAGACCTGCATGCTATCGCGGATACGGACTCGGAATCGGCAGGCGCCGCCGGAACGCCGGATCGCGTATTGGTCGATTGCGGGCTGAAGATTCTTGCGGCCGCGGCGAACGCCGGCGATGCAAACAGTCGAACAATCCTTGCGCGCGCCTACGCGAACGGCGCCGGCTTCGAAGCCGATCGCGAACAGGCGCGCTCGTTCTACAGCCTTGCATGCGAGGCGGATCAGCCGGTTGCGTACATCTATCTTGGTGGGTCGTTCGGCGACGACTTGGACCCAGCTTCGAACGCCAAACTCTTTGAGGCGCGCCTGAAGTCTTATCAGGACAGCGAGCCCAATTCGCCAAATTCGAGATGACGACGCGGACCCGTCCGGGGGAGACGGCGGTGGGGAGCGCGACATGAGTGAAAATAAGCGACGCTATCGCGCCTTCATAAGCTACAGCCAGCGCGACAAGCGCTGGGCGGTGAAGCTGCACAAGGCGCTCGAAGCGTGGCGAACGCCTGGCGGCGTGACCGCGCCTGGCCTCGATCCGAAGTCGCGGCGGCTCGGCCGTTTCTTCCGAGACGACGAGGAGATGGGCGCAGTAGAGAGCCTCGGCGCAGCCTTGCAAGGTTCGATTGACGATTCCGAAAGCCTGATCGTTCTGTGTTCGCCCCAGTCGGCTCGATCGAAGTGGGTTGACCTCGAGGTGCGCCGCTTCAAGCATCGCGGGGTGGGTCGCGTATTCGCTGTGATCGTCGGGGGCAAGCCCAACTCAAATGATCCAAAGACGGAGTGTTTCTGCCCGGCGCTAAAGGAAAAGGTCGGCCCCGACGGGGAACTTACGGGCGAGCAGGACGAACCACTGGCTCCGGACTGGCGCAAGGACGGGCTTTCTCGCCTCAAGGTTCGCCTCGCCGCAGGACTCGTCGGCGCCGCCTTTGACGACCTCTGGAAACGCGAACGTCGCCGGGCCCGCGCCCGGCGAATGCAAGCGCTGGCGGTAGGAGTTGTTCTGTTCGGCGTCGTTGGCGCGGGCCTCGGCTGGATCGAACGCGAACGGTCTCCGACAACGTCGGCGGGTTTGGCGCAGAGCGCTCGCCAGGCGTTCGAGCGCGCGATCGACGAAGGTCACACTGTCGAAACCACTGAGCGCGCCGTACGCCTCGCCGCCCTTGGCGCTCGCCGCGATCTCCTCGCCAGGCCCGCGCCGGCGGCATTGCAAAGCTTGATCGATGCCGCGACCCAGCTTCCCGACGGCATCGGCATTGGCGAGGGCGAGGAGCATTCTTTCGTGGCTCAATCTGTGGACGGCCGTCGCATAGCCACAAAGGTTGGACGCTTTTCGGGCGGCAAAAGGTCGGTGAGGGTTTGGGACGCCGAAACGGGCGCCTTAGTCGGAGCGCCGATCTCGTGTGGAGACAAACTGAACGCGGCACAGTTTTCACCTGACGGCGCATTCCTCTTCCTCGACTGCTATGCGCCGAGATTGTTCTCGATCGAGACTGGGGAGAGCGTCGCCGACCCGCCGATTGCATTCAGTGAGATGCGCGGGCATTTATCGCCAAATGGCAGGTTGTTCGTGCTTGATGGTAGACTGACGACGACGAACTCAGCCTCCGAGCGCGTGATCGATGAAGGCGAGGCGTATGGCGTTTTCGTCGTTGACGCATTTACCGGGACGCCGCTCGCAGGTCCATTGAACTATCCGCCGGAACACCGCAGCAGGTTTTCCTTCGCCAGGTTCTCGCCTGACGGCGAGCGGCTCCTGACAGTAAACAAAGATGGCGAGGCGCAGGTTTGGCGCACCGACACTTACCAGCCTGTCACGCCGATCTTCGGGAACGCAACGTCTCCTAAGAGCCCCGGATTCTCGCCGGATGGGCGTTCGGTTGTCCTTTTTGGATACAAGACGGTCAACTTTTGGGACGCCACAACCGGGGAGGCAGGCGCACTGAGGTTCGAAGCCGAGGACAGAGAATTTTTGGAGGCAGCCGCGTTTAGCGCGGATGGACGTCGCTTCGCGGTGGTTACGTCTTGGTTTGACGAAAGAAAGCGCGGTGACAGCTATCTCAGGCATCGCCGCTATCGCCTGTTCGATGTCGAGACGGGAGAGTGGATCGGCGACCCTTTCGACATCGATGGCGGCCCGTACGCCGCTCGCCTGACAGGTGATCGTTTCGAGCGGGTCCCGGGCGTAGCCGGGTTGGACGTGCTGTTCTGGCCGGACGCGAGCGACGACTATCCGGATCTCGGGGTTGCCTTTTCGCCATCCATCCCGCGAATCCTCTCAAAGCCCGGTCCAATAATCCCCAACCCTGGCTACTCGTTTCGGATTGTCACTGGGTTTACCGCGCCTTGGATGGAGGATATTTCCCCGCCGAATTCGCTCGTCGATTTCTTTTTGTCGCCTGATCATACGGTGCTGTGGGTCGGCGACGCGTTGAAACTGGACTCTGATCGGGCTCCGGAGACGCAGACGTGGCGCCGACGGGATCTCTCGACGTACGAACCTGATGTGGATTCGGAGCCCATTCCGGCTCAGGTTGAGACCCCCGACGGCCTCCGCAGAGAACGAATCGCCGGGATCAGTCCAGACGGACGCCGCCTGATCGGCGTGCGCAGCACACGGCCACCACCGACTAGCGCGCCTGATGCGCCGTATGTTCACCCCCCAGCCTACCTAATACTTCGCGATGCGCGGACCGGGGCGGTTATCCCAAGCGAGCTTGAGCGCGAACCGGGCCTCGAATTCTACACCGCCTTTGACAGCGCCTTTTCCGCAGATGGCTGGAGGTTGGTTACTCTCTCAAGGCCGATCGGCGAATCCAGTGTCCCGTCCCGGTCGAACCCCGATCCGCAATACCTATTAAGGGTCTGGGACGTCGCCACCGGAGCGTCGGTCGGGTCGGGAATCATGATTCCGGTTCGTCGCGGCTTCCACTCCTTCTCTCTATCACGCACTGGAGAGGAGCTGATTGTCGAACAAGGGGACGGAGACCGCACCTTCGTGGACGTTTATGATGTAGCCACAGGCGAATCGGTCAGAAATTTCGAACTCGACTCTTGGCAAGTGACGCTTCACGGAGCGGCGGAGGCGTTGGTCACAAACGAGTCAGGCTCGGTCGTCTTTAGGGAGGCTCTCACAGGCGAGATCTTTGCCGAATTGCCGCCGCTGTGGGAGAGCGAACGGATCGAGTTGACCGACGACCGACGTTTTGTTGTCCGCAGTCATCTCGATCGAGGAGACAGTTTCGGTCGTGAAGACGATAGGGCATATTTGCAAATTTGGGACGTCGCCACCGCCCGTCCTCTTGGTCCAGTCACCCAATCACATCGGGAAGCCCAACATGGGCAGATTCTGGCCGATGGCGCGCGCATAGCTCTCCGGACGGCTACGGGATTCCTGCTCTATGACGTCGCCAGCGGCGACAGCCTCGTCGGCCCATTTGCCCAAGAATCTCCAGTCAGTGCCTTCAGACGGGTCGACGGCGCTGTCTGGAACCCGGTCCGGCCGATCTCCATCCGCCCCGACGGCGCTTCAGCGATCGGACTTGTGAACTATCAACTGGTTCGACTCGATATCGGCTGGTTGCGCACGGACGCTCAACGCGCCGTGGCTGGCCTGCCGCCGATCGAGGTCCGACGCCGCCAGCACACGCTCGTCTCGCTCGTCTGCGACCCAGCGACGGGAAAGCTGCGAGGAGCGCGGCGGCTCTTGAACGAGGGCGATCTCAAAGCCGTACCTGCGCTCCAAGGCGAAGGCTACCGCATCGGCGACGACGTCTGCGCGCCGCCCGGCGCGATTGCGCGCGCGTTGCGAGTGGTGGACCACTATTGGCTGAATCGAGGCGCTACGGCGTCTAGCAACAACGCGGACTGAATTTCGCCGCTCGACTGCAAATTTCAGCAATTCTCAAGTCTCGGGTTTGCTTGGCTCACCAATGGCTCGACGAACCCGCGATCGACGCAACGCACGAGACGTCGGCGAATGGTGGGATCAGTTCGGCCTGCCGTTTGCGAGAGCGTTCGGTAGGAAGCGAGTGGCCGAGGAGCGCGGTTTCCCGCAATGGCGCTGAGATCTCGATGAGGCGTTCGTTAGGGCTACGTCGAACGACGTAGAGGTGCGCTCGAGCACCTGGTCGCGAGTACCGGTCGAGGCTGGTCACCGCTCCGTACGCCTCAGACATTACCTTGACGGGCGAGGGCGACATGCGGATTGCGCTGCGCGGCAGCCTAGAAGTCTGTGCTGGTTGGCGCAATCGCGACGCTTGGCCAAACGCTTGATTGCGAATTGGTCGGCTGATCGGCCATGCGGACAATCGAGCCTGTTGCGACGGTGAGCCTGTTGCGACGGCTTGTTACAATTCTCTACGCCTTTTTCTCCGTGAACGTCGTAAAATCAATCACTTAGAAATTGGATTAGAGAGGGGTACGTATCCCTCCGTCTGCTCTATTTCCGCTGATACGCCAACAAAATTAGAGGCTTATGCATTTTCGCATATTGGCGGAGAGGACAGGCGGCGCTTTTTCAATCTACGTCGCGCTTTCATCTCAGTTGCACACGTGTGCACCGGCGCAGCGGACCAAAAACGGATCGTCCTAGAGAATTGGCGCGCCGAGTTTTGGGTTAGAGTTTTTGCGCCGCCCATGTCCGCCGATTTGTCTATTTCGAGTGCTCGATCTGCGATGGCGCAACAACAGTCGATAGTGTTTGAACGCCGTCGGCGAACCTCGGCGAAAGAGAATGGGTCAATTGTGATCGCGTCGTCCAGTAGAGCCTCGACGGCCGTGCGCGAACAATTGGCCGGTGAGGGCTGGTCTTCTAGCTGAATATAGCTTGATGCCTGCGGCGCATGACGCCAATGCCCAATCGGCATTTCAGCTCAGGACGCCTCGACGTCATGGTCTCGCCATCGCTGGCAATCGGCTGGAGGACCGAACCGATGACAATGCACCATTGCGCCGAAGAAGAAGTCTCCTTGGGAATCAAACGGCTTGCTCAATCATCGCCAGGATCGGCGTTGACGTTGCGCGGTTTGCTCTCCACAGCGATTGGGCCGGTTCGCCAGACGCCGCGACCGCAGGCGAAAGCGTTGATCGCGTTGGGTCTCGCCGTTTCGACCAATTGCCAGGGCTGCGCGGCCCGTCATGCTGCCGCCGCCGCCCAAAGCGGCTCACTGCGTGAGGAAGCCCTTGGAGCGATCCAGCGCGGTTTGCTCATGGGCTGCGGTGCATCTCTAGAAACCGCAGCACGTGCGCTCGAGGCGTTCGACGAGGAAACGGCCCGCCGCAACAACGCCGCCGGCCGAGCCTAATTAGAACGGCGTATTCACCCTAGAATTGAGAATCGACATGAGCCTGTTTCTGCGATGGACGAGCGTCGTCCTGTTCGTATTGCTGAGCCTTTTTCTGATGGCGTTTGGCGTGCTCTACGCCACCGTCGACCATATGCTTTGGTTCCACGCGGCCGCGGTCCCCGATACGGCGCAGGAGAGCGTGCAGCCGCTTTATTTCGCGCTCATGAATCTGGTTGGCGGCGCTTCCGGCGCGCTTGGCGTGCTTGGTGCCTATGTGTCGTTGGGACCCGTCCGGCGTGGCGAGCTGGCGGCCGCCGCGGCGGTGTCCGCGGCCTACATCGGCGCCTTCCTCATGGCGGCCGTCACAGCGGAAGAGCTGGCGCAGGCGACCGGTTCACCCACGTCGTGGCACATCATGGGGCTCTTGATTGGAACTGCGTTTGTGGCTTTGGCGGCGCAAGCAGGGGCCCGGTCAATTCCGCCAGAAGTCGCCGCTCAAGCGGCAGGCTAGTTGAAGCCTACTGTCAATGTACGGATTCCAACGCTTGCCAATCACCTTCTGGAGTTGGCCACGTGTGCGCGCGCACGCTGCGCAAAAAGGCTCCGACGGCTGGCGAATGTG
Organism: Alphaproteobacteria bacterium; assembly: GCA_021776705.1. GTDB lineage: Bacteria > Pseudomonadota > Alphaproteobacteria > Caulobacterales > Maricaulaceae > JAJFFL01. The sequence goes on along the minus strand of JAJFFL010000021.1, from coordinate 14,871 downwards.
GACGGCCGCGCATGGTCACCAAGTTGATCGTCCGGTCGAAAATTGGATCAATCAGCGGTCTCACCGGCAAATCGTCAGGAATGGCGCAGAACTCCGGGAAGAAGCCCCAACCCATCCCGGCTCGTATCATCCCGAGGACCCAATCGTCGCGTTCGGAGCGGAACACGATCGGCGTGTTGACGCCCTTTTCGACGAACACTTTTCTGGCCGGTGCGAACACCTCGCAATTGACCCGATTAAGATACGGTTCGCCGTCTAGATCGCTCACATGAATCACTTGCTTTTGCGCCAGGCGATGGTTGGGCGGCAGCACGACCACGAAGCGTTCCGTAAAGAGCGGAATGGCATGGAGCCGTTCGTCGAGCGGATCCGGCAAGCCGACAATCCCGACTTCAAGATCGCCTTTGAGCACCATATCGGCGAGCGCACGCCCCTCAGTGTCGTAGACGACCAGAGCGACGCCGTCGAAGTCATGATGGAACCGAACGATGAGATCGGACATCACCTTGGGGCCGATCGTGCACATGGCGCCAAGTTTCAGTTCGATGTCCTTCGCCTTCGAAAATGACTTGGCTTGCGCCTTCGCTTCTTCAGTCTGAGATTGAATCGCCTCGATGTGAGGGAGCATCATGCGTCCGAGTTCGGAGAGATGGGTGCGGGAGCGTTCGCGATGGAACAGCGGGCCCCCAAACTCGGCTTCTAGCGCCTGGATGGCGCGCGTCAATGCCGGTTGGGATACGTTGCAGGAATCAGCAGCTCGAGTGAAATTCAATTCACGTGCCAGTGCGAGAAAGTAACGGACTTGCTGCATTTCCATGTCAGCCGCCCCCATGCCCCTAAAGTCTGTAGGGCTTGTACTGCAATTCTAACGGCGCGGCGAAGCAGAAATCTTCGCGGTTAAGCGTTCAATATGAGACCGCATTTCACGAATGCAGCGTCAGACGCCGCTTGCGTCGCCTCAAAAGCCATTGTGTCCAGCTCGATGTCGGTTCGGTTCGGTTCGTGATGGGCGAAGGCGACGAGGCCGGCGCCGGCATCGTCGCGCAACCGAACCCCCGCTTCCCAAGAGGAATGGCCCCAGCCGCGTCGCCGCGCCATCTCAGCCTCTGTAAACGTCGCGTCATAGATCAAGATGTCCGCGTTTCGGACAGCGCTCACAAGCGCGGCGTCGGCCGCTGGCTCGCCATGTTCATGGTCAGTCACGTAGGCGACGGAATGCTGGCCGATACAAGTTCGAAACCCGGCTGCTCCGCCCGGGTGCCGGACGGAAAACGGCGTCACGCACACGCCCTGCGAGGTTTCAATCGTCTTGCCGGCGGAGACCGTTCGCCATTCCAGCATCGCTGGAAGGTCAGCGGCGTCGGGGGGCATCAATGGCGGACGCAGTATCGATCGTGCGGCGCGTTCGGCGCCGCCGCCGTCGAAGTCCGGAGTCCAGATCACGATGGAGGCGTCGCGTCGCCATAGCGGCGCGAACTGCGACAGTCCCATCACATGATCCAAGTGGCCGTGGCTGAGGAAGAGATCTACCCTTGGCGAAGTCGCTGCAGCGGCAATTCGATCGCCGAGAGCTCTTAGTCCAGTTCCGGCGTCAAGAATGACCTGTCCATCGCCGCTCTCCACGGAGACGCACATCGTCTCCCCGCCGTAGCGAACAAAGTCAGGCCCGGACACCGGAAACGTGCCGCGAACGCCCCAGAAGGTGACCTGCATCCGCGCCGCCTCACGCCGCACGGCGCGTGCTGGGCGTCTGCGATGTCGGTCGCGTCGGCGCAATGGGCCCGGTGATCAGCCGCGCGCCGCGTTCGAACGTCAAATAGCTCCATGCCCAATCGAACGCGACGGCGACGCGATTGCGGAAACCGATCAGAAAATAGATGTGAGCCGCGGACCAAGTCAGCCAACCCACGAAGCCGACGAGCCGCACGTGTCCGAAATCAGCGATTGCAGAGTGCCGGCCGATCGTCGCCATCGTTCCGACTGGTTTGTACCGAAACGGTTTGCGCGACCTACGTCCTTTGAGCTCGTTGGAGATGACGTGCGCCGCGTAGATTCCTTGCTGCTTGGCGACGGGAGCCAGGCCCGGCAAAGGAGCGCCGCTGTCGTTGGCGGCATGCGCGCAGTCGCCAAGAACGAAGATTTCAGAATGTCCAGGCGCCGTCAGATCTCGCCGAACCAGGGCGCGACCGGCGCCGTCTGTTTCGCATCCAGTCCAAGCCGCCGCTGGCGACGACGCCACGCCAGCCGCCCAGACGACGGAACGCGTGGCGATGAACTCGTCGCCCAGCGTCACGCCGCCATCGACGATTTGGGTGATCTTTCGCCCGACAAGCGCCTCGACCCCGAGCGCGTCGAGCGCATGCGAGGCATGGCGAGCCAGTCTCTCCGGAAAAACGGACAGCAGGCGCGGACCGGCCTCCACCAGCACAATGCGTGCGCAGCTGGGGTCGATGGAGCGGAAGTCCATCGCAAGGGCTTTGCGCGCGAGTTCTGCGATCGCCCCGGCTGTTTCGACACCTGTGGGGCCGCCGCCGATCACGACGAACGTCAGCAAGCGGCGCCGCTCGTCCGGGTCGCCCTCGAACTCGGCGCGCTCGAATGCGAGCAGGATGCGCTTGCGGAGTTCTATGGCGTCTTCAAGCGACTTGAGTCCCGGCGCCAAAGGTGCCCAGTCGTCGCGGCCGAAGTAGGATTGCCGCGCGCCGGTCGCGACGATCAGGTAGTCATAGGGCACGCGGCGGTCGCCCGCCTGGACCTCGCGGCGATCGCGATCGATGCCGGTCACGTCGTCCATCATGACCGCGGCGTTTTTCTGACCGCGCAGGATCGTGCGAATCGGGGAGGCGATTTGGTTGGGCGACAAGGCCGCGGTCGCGACTTGATAGAGCAGCGGCTGAAACAAGTGGTGATTGCGGCGGTCGATCAGCGTGACGCGGACCGGGGCGCGGCGCAGGGCGGTTGCGGCGGCGAGTCCGGCGAATCCACCGCCGACGATCACCACGCGCGGACGTCGGTCGTCTGACGTTCTTCGGGACGTCAGCGGGTCCTCGCAGTCGGAATGATGGAATTGCTTGGAGGCGGTCATTGGTGTGTTTCCGAGTGGAAGCGATCACGCCGGCGCGGCGAAAACGGCGATCTTTCGGCCGAGGGTTGTGACCGCGTCCCAGCGCAGAGCGATGAGGGACAAGCAGCCGAGCCAGACCATGCATGCAGCGCGAAACAATCCGCCGCCGTCGTTGTTTGGGTCGATGCCTAGCGGCGTGAACAAGTGAAACGAAATCGCGCCGGTCATTACGGCCAGGCCGATAATCGCGCCGACCGGTTGCAGGAAGCGATATGCCGGAAAGAACATTCCGCCGAGGAGTAGGATCGCCGCCGCCAGTTCGGCCACGCCGATCGAGTATTGGCTGAAGAGACCGGTTGGCGCGAACAAGCCCGGCAGACCGTGTTGAGTCGCCCACGCATCAAGGCGGCCGAAGATCTCTTGCGTGTTGGGGTGGTTGGTGAACTTGAACCGCAAGGAGTCGAGAAACACGGCGGACGTGAAGACAGCGACGGCGTGCGGCGCCCATTTTTGAAAAAGCAAAGATGCTTTGTGCATGACGCGCTCCTAGGCTCTTCGATCGAATTGCATCGCACCGGATTGGCGAGCCAATCGGTTGGCGAGTGCGAGACGCCGGCAACGGGCGATATCGGCAAGCGTCGGATGCGGATCTTCACAAGCGCTTTCCCAGTCAATAATCGGATTCATTATGGTCTCCCTCGAGTTGCAGGGCTTGGTCCATATCTCGAAGGATGCTGGAGAGCGGCTCACGATTGAAATGCCGAGTTAATATGACCGCGATAACCATGCTGCATCGAACCGCCGCTAGGCCAAAACGGCGAGGTCGATCGGCTTGGACACGCCTTCGACGCAAGCGGCCCGGACGATGCGTGTCGGCGTCGCGGCTTGGCCTTGAGCGTGACCGCGTTGGATGACGTCCAGAGTCGCAATCACCCGGGCGTTTTCCACTTTGGCGTGTTTTTCCAATTTGGCGGCCAAGTTTACGGCGTCTCCGATGACCGTGAATTCCAGGCGATCGCCGTAGCCGACGACGCCGTGAACCACTTCGCCGGTTGTGAGGGCGACAGCGACATCGAGCGGCGGGTCGCCTCTCGCTTTTCGATCGCGGGCCCACAGGTCCGCGGCGCCGAGAAGAGCGGGAATGACGGCCAAAGCGTCCGCAGCTTCGCGACCTGACGATGCCGCTGTGCCGAAGCTTATAAGGATGCCGTCGCCGAGGAACTTGTCGATAGAACCGCCGGCGGCTTCGACGACCGGCACGAAACGGCTTTGGTACTCTTCCAGAAGTTTGATCACGTCGCGAGCGTCCATCGCGGCTGCGGCCGCGCTGAAGCCTCGAAGGTCGATGAACATGATCGCGGCAGGCTTGAGTTCGCCGTCTCCCGCCTCCAGCGCGGTTTCGGCCTGGCGCACCCTTCGCGCGGCGTTTCGATCGAGAAAGCGAGCCAAATCGGTCGCCGCGTCTGTTTCGACACTCGTGCGGATCAGGAGGGTGCGGGCGCGCGCCACGACGAGTGCAAGAATTACGGTGGCCGCGAGGATCGCGAGGACTTTTTCCGCCTCCGCGCCCCAAAGCAACGACAACGATGTCATGTAGGTGGGGTAGTCCGACGTCAGCGGCGCCGGTTCGTCTCCGAAGGCCGCCAAGAACACCAAGATGATCCATCCAAGTGCGGCGACGACGCCGGAAAGCAAGACCTGCCGAGGATCGAAGCGGAGGGCGCGGAGAGCAATGAGCGTAAAAACGTAGAGCAGCGTCGGGGCCTTGAGATAAAGCGCCCCCGGCGCGTCATATTGAATGGTAAACGACCAAATCGCGCCCATGAGGACGCCGACGTCGGCGACGGTCGAAACCGTCAAAATTGCGAGCGTCAATTTTCCGCGCAACGCCATTCGAAGCCGCCAGACGACGAATCCAGCGTACAGCACGAGCATGAGCGGAACCGGCTCAAAACCGCCGCCGGCAGAAAAAGCGGCGCGCGACAGACCGTAGAGCGCAGCGAATGTGATCACGCCCGCCAGCTGAACGTAGCCAACAAAGATTTCGGCCCGGCCTTCCGCTTCGTGTATCGCGCTCGCGGCGCGCGGCGGCGCAGTCGGCGGCCTCAGCATGTCGCCGAGGTTTCGGCGGATGATGGACAAAATCGCGTTCAGCTTGTCTCGCGCCGAAGCGCCAACGGATGCGGTCGTCGCTTGTTGGCGAGCTAGTTCATCGCTCATGGCGCTCAGAGGTATGTTTCGGACACGTCGATCGAGCTGCGCTGGTTGAGCGCGTCGAAGTTGGTGTCCAGCCATTCCGTCGCGCGCTCACGGCCCACATCTCGCAGGTGGGTGAGAAACTCCCAATCGCAGTTGAGCTTCGAGGACACGCCGAGTTCGCGCATGAAGTCTTGCGCCTCGATCGCATGGATGAGCATCCGCTTCATTTTGGACTCGTCGACGCCGCCTTCGTCGATGAGCTTGGTGACGAATGCAATCGCGCGCATTTCGCGCATCAGCGAGGAATTGAAGCTGATTTCGTTGATCCGATTGAGGATGTCGCGAGCCGACTTCGGGGTCTCGGTCCGTTCGATCGGATTGATGTGCAAGATGACGATGTCGCGGCTGTCGCACTTGTAGATTAGCGGATACATCGCCGGATTGCCCATGTAGCCGCCGTCCCAATACTCCTCGCCGTCGATCTCAACGGCTTGATACATGAACGGCAAACAAGCGGACGCTAGAACAGCGTCGGCGGTCAATTCGTGGTTCTCAAAGACTCGGATCTTGCCGGTGCGGACATTGGTCGCGGAGATGAACAGCTTGACGGTTGAGCATTCTCGCAGGGTCTCGAAGTCTATGCAGTCCTCCAGCACTTGGCGGAGCGGGTTCCAATTGAACGGATTGAATTCGTAGGGCGACAGAACACGGCTGATGAGATCGAAGGCTAGGAACGCCGGCGAATTTTCCAGCGCGTGATTGTGCGCCATTCGGTCGAAGGCGGTCGGCTGGAGCGGGCTGAACATCCCTGCATGCGAAATGCGCCGCCAGAACGACGCCAGGGCCTTCTTGGCGCCTTCACGCCCGCCTGTGCCCAATCCGAAGGCGAGGACGGCCGCGTTCATCGCGCCGGCGCTTGTCGCGCTGAGACCTTCGAAACCGATGCGTTCGTCCTCAAGCAGCCGGTCGAGAACGCCCCAAGAAAAGGCGCCGTGTGCTCCGCCGCCTTGTAGGGCGACATTGATTGTCTTGACGTCGGTCGGCGTTTTCTTCGCGCGAGTGCGACGCGGCGCGGGAGCGGCTACGTCCATCACGGTCATGGCGGATCTCTTTTGCGTTTTGAGGGTCAATGCGCCGTCCAGCCGCCGTCGACGGGCAGGGCGGTTCCGGTGATCGACGCGCCGGCGGGACTGGAGAGGAAAACGGCGAGTGCCCCGATTTCTTCGACTGTGGCGAACTGCTTGTTCGGTTGCGACTTCAACAGGACGTCGGAAATCACTTTCTCGCGCGAGATGCCGTGTGCTTTCGCCTGGTCTTCAATCTGTTTTTCGACCAGCGGCGTCCAAACGTAGCCAGGGCAGATGGCGTTGCAGGTCACGCCGCTTTCGGCCGATTCAAGCGCAACGACTTTGGTCAGACCGACGACGCCGTGCTTGGCCGCCACATAGGCCGACTTGAAAGGCGATGCGACAAGACCGTGCGCCGACGCTACGTTGACGATGCGGCCGTATCCCTTCGCCTTCATCTCAGCCACTACGGCTCGGATAGTGTGAAACGCCGAGGAAAGATTGATTGCGAGAATCGCGTCCCATTTGACGGTCGGGAATTCTTCGATCGGCGCCACGTATTGAATGCCGGCGTTGTTGACCAGGATGTCGACGCCGCCGGCTTCGTCCTGAGCAAAGCGGATCATCTCTTCGACGGCTTCCGGTTTGGACAAGTCCGCGCCGTGAAAATGAGCGCTGACCGCGTGACGGTCGGCGAGTTCGGTGCGGGTGGTCTCGATGGCTTGAGCGTCACCGAGGCCGTTGAGAACGATCGTCGCGCCCGCTTCGGCCAGCGCTTCGGCGATGCCAAGGCCAATCCCGCTGGTCGATCCGGTGACCAACGCAGTCTTGCCTTCCAGCGGTCGGGCGAGCGTTTTGACGGGATCGGATTTGGTGAGGGTCATGGTCATTTGTGTTTCCTTCACTCGGCGACTTGTGCGTGGGCTGGAGCCCAAACTGATCCCAGCTCGGGCTGCGCGGAAATGCTGATTGGTTATGGTGACGATGCGGCTCCAACGGCGGCGACGCGCGGTGTCGCGCCGATCAGCGACGACAGGGCCGCCGCCGCCGCCAGCGCCGCGCCGACGCCTCCCACACAGGCCGCCCAACCGGCCTTGTCATAAAGCTGGCCGAGCACCGCGCTGCCGATAAGGCCGCCGGAAAAGTAGCTCGACAGGTACAATCCGCTCGCCGCGCCTCTGTCCGCAGTTGCGGTTCGGCTAACGAAACCGGTTGCGACGGCTTGGGCGAAGAACGTGCCGCAGGCGATCAGCACCATCCCGACCAATATCAAGAAGAGGTTTGACGCCAAGAGCGCGGGCAATCCGAGAATCGCAACGGCGAAACCAATCCACAATCCGCGACGGGCCCCCATTCGCCTCACCACGGAACCGGCGATCGGTGTCGATAGAATTGACGGCGCGAAGACGAAGTACACGACGCCGAGACTGGTCATTCCAAGCGCGAGCGGCGGCTGAACAAGTACGAAATTTACGTAGGTGAAGGTTCCGATGAACGCGAAAAGGATCAGGAACCCGATGGCGTAAGCCGTTCGCAGTTCAGGATTCGACAGATGGGCGGCAAGTGTCTGCAACGGCGTTTTCGCCATCGTTTCGTGACCGGGCATCGCTTTGACTCCGCGAATCGTCGTGAAGACAAGCGCGCCGCCGAGCAGGTTCAACGCGGCGAACATGTAAAATGTCCATTCCAGCCCAAATGATCCGGCCGCCGCTGCGGCGATGAGCCGGCCGATGAGGTTGCTGGCGACGTTTCCAGTAATGTAGGCGGCGAAGGCGCCGGCGGAGGCCGCGGCGCTGCAGCGTTCGCCGAGATAGGCGAGAGTGAGAGCGAACGCTGAGGCCATCAGTACGCCTTGGGCCACGCGCAAGGCGGCAAACGTCGTCAGATCCGGGGCGTGCGCCAACAGCGCCGTCGGCACGGCGAGCAATGCGAGGCTCGCGACGATTCCGTATCGACGATTGATTTTTTGGCTGAACAGAGCTGTCGCAAGGCCGGAGATCGCCATGCCGAGCGTGCTGGCGTTTACGGCGACCCCCATCTCCGCCGGCGACACGCCGTAGTGCGCTGTGAGCGACGGCAAAATCGCCTGCGTGGCGAAGAGATCCACCACAGTGAGGAACGCGGTCAAGCCGATGATGAAAAGGCTGAGCGCCGGAGCTGCGGCGTTCAGGAAGGAAGGCGCAATTCGCGTGGACGCCGCAAAGCGCATGGGATCACCTGCGAAAATAAGGAGGAGGCGCGGTTCCGGCGGGGAACCCGGACCGCGCCTCCAAGGCGAGGGTCGAATGACGCGAGGGGAAATGCGACGGAGAGGGCGTCCGTCAGTTGGTCGCGTCTTCGTCCTTCGCGGGCGGGAGAAGATCAGCGGAGATCAGCAGAGCGGTTTCGCCGCTGTTGTTTCTCCACCAATGTGAGATTTCGCCAGACTCGGACACGACGTCGCCGGCGGAGTGGTCAAGCGGAACGGCGCAATTGCTCCGATATTCAGTAACCGATCCTTCGATCACATAAATGTTGGCCGGCCGCTCATTGTGGGCGTGCCACGGCACGATGCCGCCCGGATCGATCTCAATCCGACGCATACGAAGAAGACGGCCCGGAACTCCATAGCCTTGGCCAAGATCTATCGAGGCGATGACTTCGTCGGTGACGCCAGAAGGGGCGCTCGGGCCGGCCGGCGTTGCATTGGCGCGAACTTGGTCGACGGGGCACTCGTCAGCGACGGCGGGGGCGGTCGTGAGAGAAACGGCGGCGACGCAGGCCGATAAGTAGATAGCGGTTTTCTTGAGGTTCAACATGTATCGTTCTTCCGGTTCAAGACGACCGCGCCTGACGCGGCCTGTGCAAGTCGGAAGTTCGCGGATCGACGTCGCGAACTGAAATGCCGAGAGGGTTTTGAGTCGATGCGCTCAGGGCATGAATCAGAATTCATCGGTGGGGTGAATTGAGGTCGCGGCCAAATCCGGTCAATCGATTCTTAATGCGATTGAGTGCGTCTCGGAACGTCAAACCCGGCGCAGCCGCCGCTGCCGCCAGCTCCGCCAAGCGCTTGGCCTTGTCGCCGCCCATGCCGCGAAGGGCGGCCCAGGTCGGGCTCCGGAAGGGTACAAATACGCCGCTGAGAACGTCGTCAGGCCGCAACCTGAGCCGGTCGAACATCAGCCGAAGCTGCCTCTGCATCGTGTGCGTGGGGCCGTCGCGGTCGCCCCAGGTCTCATCCACATAGGCGTTGCCGTCTTCGTAGTCTTCGAAGAAAAGAGCCTCAACGCCATAGACGAACCCATGTGGGGAATGGACATGGGTGGACTGGAGCAAGTGAGAGATTTCGCAGCGATGGAACCAAAGTATTGATCAATTGCATGCACGTATGCATCGTCTCGCACGCGGTGTTGGCGAATAGAATTGCCTTTTTTGAAAGGATGGAAATAATTCCTGCGGCCCCAATCGATCCGGGGCCACGACATGTCGAGGGGGCGATGGGGGGACCTGCGCCTTCGAGGTGGCCAGAGAGCACGAAGTTAGATTCCGGCGGTTTGCGACGGCGGTCTCGCCAACGCGAGCGCACCGTACGGCGGTCGAGGTGATCGGGGCAAGACGGCGCTCGGAGCCGGCGGACGATAACCGAGCGACGAGTGCGGTCGCAGCCGATTGTCGTGGGTTCGCCACCATTCGATCAGCACTTGAGCTTCCTTTAGCGAATAGAAAATCTCCCCGTTCAGGAGCTCGTCGCGGAGCTTGGAATTGAAGCTCTCGCAGTAACCGTTCTCCCACGGAGAACCGGACTCGATGTACAGCGTCTTCACGCCGAGCCGTGTGAGCCAGTCACGCAACGCAATCGCGATGAATTCCGGTCCGTTGTCGGAGCGTATGTGTTCGGGCGGACCGTGTCGGACGAAGAGATCCGCCAACGTCTCCAGCACGGCTCGCGCGTTGAGCCGCCGGTCAACCTTGATCGCCAGGCATTCCCGCGTGTGCTCGTCGATGACGCAGAGCATGCGGTAGACTTTGCCGTCGTGGGTTCGATCCTGGACGAAGTCGTAGGACCAGACGTGGTTGGGGCGCCGCGGCCTCAGCCGCACGCATGACCCGTCCGCGAGCCACAGCCGTCCGCGTTTTGGTTGTTTTCTTGGCGCTTTCTGCCCCTCGCGTCGCCAGATGCGATAGACCCGCTTGACGTCCACCGCCCAGCCTTCCGCGTTCGGCAGCGCCGTGATGGGCCGATAGCCGAAGCGACCGTAACGCTCGGCCAGACGAATGATGGCCTTGGTCAACGCCGGCTCATCGCTCCGGCCCCGCGGCGTCTTGCGTTGGGTCGAACGGTGCTGGCCGACGACGCGGCAAGCCCGGCTCAGAGAGACGCCGTGCTCGCTCACCACGTGGTCGACGCAGGCGCGCCGGCGCGAGGGGCTTAGAAGTTTCCCCGCGCCGCTTCCTTCAAGATCACAGCGTCCAGAGTGAGATCGGAGACGGCGCGACGCAGCCGCTGATTCTCACGTTCGAGATCCTTCAACCGCTTGGCTTGATCGACCTTCAGCCCGCCGTACTCGCGACGCCGGCGGTGGTAGCTTTGCTCGGAGATCGACAAGACGCGGCAGATCGCGCCCACGCTCTCGCCTCGGCTCAACCGCACCTCGGTCTCGCGCAGCGTCGCGATGATCTCCTCAGGGGAATAACGCTTTCTCGGCATGTTCAGCTCCAAATCTGAAGCCCAACTCTACCTCAGCTCACCGGCCACCTTGCGGGGGGCAGTCCAGGTTCTCGAAGTCTGAGATCGGTGGTCGCCATGGCTGGGATGCGCTCCTGGTTTATCCGGCGCAACAGGACAGTTTCGTCACGTCTTTGCCAAAGCCTTGAGCCGCGAGTTTCAGCCCTTCGACCGTCGTCAAATAGGGAAAGATCGTCTCTCCCAACGCCGTCGCGGTCATGTTGTGTTTCAGCGCCAGCACGATTGTTTGAATCGAGTCGGCGCCCTCTGGGGCGATCAGCTGCCCGCCGAGCAATCGGTCGGTGTCGGCGTCGGCGACGAGCTTGATGAGCCCCCGCGTGTCGCGCGCCGCCAGAGCCCGCGGCACTTGGTAAAGGGAGGCGATCGACGTTTTGACGCTGTGGCCGGCCGCCCGCGCCTGCGCTTCCGAAAGGCCGGCGCCGGCGACGTGCGGATCCGTGAAGACGACCCACGGCATCGCCGCATTTTCATAAGCGTGAGAATTGCTGTTGAGCGCGTTTTTGGCGGCCAACTTGGCTCCGTACGCGGCCATGTAGACGAATTGATCGCGCCCCGTAACGTCTCCAGCCGCGTAGACGCCGCGCAGATTCGTGCGCATCCGCTCATCAACGACGATTCCGCCGTTTGGAAGCATTTCAACACCGGCTTCCATGAGACCGAGCGATTTCGTGTTGGGGCGGCGGCCGGTTGTCAGAAGCATCTGCTCGGCGTGGAGAGTTTCGTTCGCACCATCGATGGCGATGGTGAGCGCCACGCCGGCGTCTGACTTGGCGGCCTCGACATACGAGAGCCCGCGTCGAACGTTGACGCCCTCCGCGACGAGGTACGTTTCGAGCGCGTCGGAAATCTCCGGCTCGGCTTCCGGCAGCAGGCGGCTTCGTGTCACGAGCGATACCGCGCATCCCGAACGCGAAAACATTTGAGCGAGCTCGCAGCCGAGGTAGCCGCCGCCGACGACGACGAGCGAGCGTGGGAGTTGAGGCAGCTCCAACGCCGAGGTGCTGGTCAGGTAGGGAGTCGTGTCGAGACCCGGAATGTCCGGCAGCGACGGCGACGCGCCCGTCGCGACAATGATTTTGTCGGCGTCGAAGCGCCGATCTCCGACGGCGACGCCCCCTTCGACGAGGCGCGCCGCCCCCTCGAAATAATTGATCCCGTCGTAGGCGCTCAAGAGGTCGATATATTTGTGCTGTCGGAGGTTCGTCACGAGTTCGTCTTTGTGAGCGACGATCGCCGACCAGTCGTCGACATGCGCGTCACCGGATATGCCGTGAAAACGGCCGGCCGCACGCGCGCCGTGAAGCGCTTCGGCGGCGCGGATCATTGTCTTTGACGGCACGCAACCGACATTCACGCAGGTTCCGCCGATGGTTCCGAAACCGATAAGGGCGACCCGCGCGCCCTGTTCCGCGGCCGTGATCGAAGCTGAAAAACCGGCGGAGCCGGCCCCAACCACGATGAGATCGTAGCGATTTTCTCCAGCGTTTTTGCAACCGTCGGCCAAAATCGGCTCTCCATTCGGTTTTTCAATTTGTGCGCGAGGACGGGTCAATGGTCGTGATCTTCAGAAGGATCTTGCTCGTGGCCGACGCCGGCGTCCGACTCTTCGCGTTCTGCGCCCAGCGTATAGGCCGGATATCCAACGTCGGTGGACGCTTGCGCAATCAATTCGGCTGTCGTGACGTCGGGGTCGAACACCACCACGGCGGTTTTATTGTCGAAGTCGACGTCAACCGACCGCACGCCGTCGACGCGCTTCATCGCGGTGCGAACCGTCACAGGGCACATCGCGCATGTCATGTTTTCAATTTCGAAAGTGACCGTCCGGGTGTCCGCCTTGACGGCGCCAAGCGCGCTCGCCTCGACGCTGGACGAAGGCAAAGCGATCGCGGCTCCGGAGATCGACAACGCCAATCCGAGAGCGAGCGGTGCGGCGAATTTCTTCATTTGAACTCTCCTCAGTAAAACAGCGGCGCCCACAGATCGATCGTCGCCGCGGCGAGAACCAGTCCGGTCGCCGCCCACAGGGCGATTTGGGTGAAGAGGCGGGACTTCGGCTTGGCGCAATAGGAGTCCGGCTCGCACTCCGGCCGGCGCCTGACGTAGACGTGCCAAAACCCCGCCGCCAAGAATACGGACGTGCCGAGGATGAAGTACGGCTTGTAGGGCTCCAGCGCGGTCAAGCTGCCGATCCATGCGCCGCTTGCCCCTGTCAGCACGAGCGCGAGCGGCAGAATGCAGCACGAAGACGCGAGCAACGCTCCCAGAACTCCGCCTGTCGCCAACCATGAGTCGCCGGAGTCCGCCGGGGTCGGAACCAAGGAACTCGCCGCACTCGTTTCTGAGTTTTCCATCAACCGTTCCTCACCACCGATCCGACGATACGATCTGTAGTGGCTACAGGTTCAAGGGCGAATTGGGCTCAGCGTCTAAACTGTTCGTGATCGAAGCTGGATCACGCGCGCGCAGGATGTCGCGGATTCAGGAGACCGGACGCAGAACCGGTCGCGGCGCGGATTCCAGTAGAAAGCGCCGAAATCATCATAAGCCGCGGCCGGAAGCCGGCCGACGCAAACGCCTTTGACGTCCGCGAAAGGCAGGCCGGCTTGCGATCGCAGATCGCGTTTCCGAACCCGGGGTGAGGGGCGTCTAGTACCGCGCGTAAACGCGGCGCTCGGTCGCCGCAAACAGGATCACGTCGAAGGGCTCGGCGGCGTCGCCTTGCTCCATGCCAGGAGAGCCGAGAGGCATGCCGGGAACGGCGAGGCCGATCGCGTCGGGCCGCTCGTCGAGCAGGCGCACGATCTCGCGCGCCGGTACGTGGCCTTCGACGACGAAGCCGTCGATCATGGCGGTGTGACAGGCGTCGAGCTCCGGCGGCACGCCGAATCGCTCCTTGATCGGGATCAGGTCGTCGACATGTTCGACGCGGACCGAGAATCCGGCGTCGCGCACGTGCGCCACCCAGTCGCCGCAGCATCCGCACGAGGGCGATTTGTAGACGGTCAGCTCCGGGACCGCGGCGAAAACCGGGCGTGCGAACGCTGCGCCGGCGATCGCGGCGCCGATCAGAGTGCGGCGGCTTAGGCGCGTCATTCGTGACCTCCCGTAGAGCTTCAATCATCGATCTTGTGCGGCGGCGCGCAACCATTCGCTGCAGATCTTACCTCTCCAGCTTCACCCGCGACAGCCGCGCGGCGTTAAGTATCACCGACACCGACGACGCCGACATGGCCGCAGCCGCGATCATCGGGCTCAGCAACCATCCGGTCAGCGGATAAAGCATTCCGGCCGCGACCGGGACGCCGAGAGCGTTGTAGGCGAAAGCGAAAAACAGGTTTTGGCGGATGTTGGTCATCGTCGCCTTGGACAGGCGTCGGGCGCGCGCCAAGGCGGCGAGGTCGCCCTTCACCAGAGTCACGCCGGCCGTCTCCATGGCCACGTCCGCGCCGGTGCCCATGGCGATCCCGACATCGGCTGCGGCGAGGGCGGGGGCGTCGTTGACTCCGTCGCCGGCCATGGCGACGACGCGGCCCTCGGCGCGAAGGGTTTCGACGACGCGGGACTTTTCCTCAGGCAGCACCTCGGCGTGAATTTCGTCGATGCCGAGCGTCCGGCCCACCGCCTCGGCGGCCGATCGGTTGTCGCCGGTCATCATCACCAGCCGCACTCCAGCCTCGTGCAGCGCGTCGACCGCGTCCTGGGCGCTCGCCTTCACCGGATCGGCGACGGCGATGAGGCCCTCCACCCGGCCGTCGATCGCGACGGCGACGACGGTCGCGCCCTCGCGCCGAACGTTTTCCGCCGCGGTTTCG
>JAJFFL010000003.1 GCA_021776705.1 Alphaproteobacteria bacterium | reverse complement strand
CGTCGAGGCGGCGCGCGCGGCGCTTCGCGACGGCGACCTCACCGCCGCGAGGGATCGTTTCGACGACACCCGGCTCGAGGGACCGTGGAGGGCCGACATGTCGAGAGCGTCGGCGACGTCGCTCTACGACGAGGCTGTGTTCGTCGCGACGTTCGGGGCGGTGAAGGGCGAGTAGGGGGAGGATGGGGTCGAGGCTGCATGACCGGCGCCTGTGCTTCGAGACGGCGGCTCTCGCCGCCTCCTCAGCATGAGGGGCCGGGGGCGGGGTGCGCAATTCTTAGAGTATGGAGCCCTCTATCCTTCTCCATGCCGAGTCGCCGCAACGCGGTCTTTCGAAGCACAGGCAAGAGTCACTCCTCCTCATCCCCATAGCCCACCAGGGCCAGCGGCTTCGCCTCCACGCCCTCGAGTTCCGCCCAGCGCGCCAGGGCGTCGTCGCGGCCGTGGGTGATCCAGAGTTCGTCGGGGGCGATCTCCTTCACGGTGGACGTCAGTTCGTCCCAGTCGGCGTGGTCGGAGATCACCAGCGGCAGCTCGATCCCGCGCTGCTTGGCGCGCTGCTTGACCCGCATCCAGCCGGAACAGAAAGCGGCGATCGGGTCGGGGAAACGCGCGGCCCATTTTTCCGCGAAGCTCGCCGGCGGGCCGACGACGACGGCGCCGGCGAAGTCTTCGCCGTCCTGCTTCGCCGCCGCCACCGGCGCCAGGGGCCCGAGGTCGACGCCGAAAGCTTCGTACAGGCGGCAGAGCTTCGTCATCGCGCCGTGGATGTGGATCGTTTCGTCGTAGCCCTGGTTGCGCAACAGCTTGATCACCCGCTGCGCCTTGCCGAGGGAGTAGGCGCCGACGAGGCAGGTCCGTTCCGGAAACTGGCGCGCCGCGGTGAGGATCTTGGCGACTTCGCCGTCGCTGTCGGGGTGCCGGAACACCGGCAGGGCGAAAGTCGCCTCGGTGACGTAGACGTGGCAGCGCGGGACCTCGAACGGCGCGCACGTCGGGTCGGCGCGGCGCTTGTAGTCGCCCGACACCGCGATCACGAGGCCGTCCTTTTCGACCACCACCTGCGCCGAGCCGAGCACGTGGCCGGCGGGGATCAAGGTCACCGCGACGCCGTTGACGGTCGTGACATCGCCGCACCCCGTCGGCTGGCGCGACGCGGTGAAGTTTTCGCCGTAGCGCGCCGCCATGATCGCCAGCGTCTCCGGCGTCGCCAGCACCGCGCCGTGGCCGGCGCGCGCATGGTCGGCGTGGCCGTGGGTGATCACCGCCCGGTCGACCGCCCGCGTCGGGTCGATGTGAAAGTCGCCGGGCGGGCAATACAGGCCGGCGGCGGTCGGGCGCAGGAGGTCGGCGGGGCGCATGGCGTCAATCTAAGCCGCGCCGGCGCGCCGCGAAACGTCCGCATTTGCGTGGCGGGGTGTGCGCGTCCAAACTGAGACGAGTCACAAGGGAGGCCGCCCATGCCCGACTTGATCCCCCGCCGCCGGGTGCTCGCGGGGTTGAGCTTGCTGGGGCTGGCGCGCCCCGCCGCGGCGCAGGAGCCGCAGCCGTGCGAGCAGATCGACGATCTCGGCGGCTGGTCGGTGACCGCGACGCAAAGTTCGCTCGTGATGTTCGGCGACGCGCTCCAATGGGAAATGATCGGCGCGCCGCAGTCGGCGGTGAAACCCGTTCGGCTCGACTTTCTTGGATCTCCCGTGTCGCGCGCGGGCGTGCGCGACAGCGTCGTGATCATGGAACTCTATCTGCCGGTGTTCGACGTCACCCTGCCGCCCGATGACTTTCAGCTGGCCGCGTTTGCAGCCGACGACAGCCGCGTCGCGCTCGGCTTGTCCGGCGCCGTTGTCAGTTTCAATTACGCCATCGGATTGGTGATCGGCGACGAGGTGATCACGGTCGAGGCGAAGCAGCACACGCCGTCGCTTTCGACTCCCCCCTACGCCTACTTCCGGTTCGAAGCCGGCGAAGCGTCACGCTTGATCGACGCCTTGATCAACGACGTGCCGATCCGCGTCCAACTCGAGTTGCCGCAGACTCAGCCCGGCCTGCCCAACGTCGTCGTCGCCGGCGCCTGGATGACCGGCCGCGGCTCGTTCGGCGACGCGGTCGATTGGGGCCTCGCCGGCATCGCGCGGCAACGCAATCTGCCCGAAGACGAACGCTGCGTTCCGGAGGCCTGCTACGTCACCACCGCTTGCGTCGGCGCCGTCGGCCTCGCCGACGACTGCTGGGAGATGACGACGCTGCGGGCGTTCCGCGACGGTCCCTTGACGGGCTCGGACGGCGGACCCGGCCAGATCGCGGAATACTACGCCCGCGCCCCGGACGTGGTTGCGGCGATTCACGCCCGGCCCGACGCGCGGCGAATCTGGCTGGCGACCTATTTCACCGGCGTTCTGCCGGCGGCTCTGGCGGCGAAGGCCGGCCGGACGCGGCTTGCGCGCGCCGTTTATGTTCGCCAGGTGCGGCGGCTCGAGCGGTTGGCGGAGGACGCTGAGCGAACCGGCGCCGGTTGACACCGCCGCGGCCCGGTTTTCAAGCGCCGCAAGCGCCGTTTCGGAGGGGACAAGCGGGCTCCGCGAGACGGACAAGCGCCGTCCCTGTCCCGCTATTCGGTGGCCAAAACGAAGCGCCGGTTGCGCGGCTGCAAGGGCCGGGCGTTGTTCGGGAACGCCTGCGCGAACGCCGCGATCTGCGCCGCCGAAACCGGCGCCGGGTCGGCGAACACGGTCCACACCACGGTCTCGTCGCAGGGCGGCGTCGTCAGCGAGCCGGCGTAGTGAAACGCCCGCGCCGACGCCGGCAGGAACGCCGCCGGGTCGATCGGGCCGGGGGCCGCGGCGCGGCCCGGCGCGGCCGGGGCGGTCGCCCACAGGCCGGCGAGATCCGGGTTGGCCTCGCCTTCCGCGAACAGCACCGCGATCACCGCGTAGCCGCCCGACGGCGCGGCGTGGACGAAGTGCGCCTCGAGCGGGAAGCGGCGGCCGTCGACGGCGTGCTCGGAGTCGTGATGGAAGTGGAACTGCTTGAGCTCGTAGAGGACGTCGCCGAGCCAGACGCCGCCGGCGTCGTCGAGGTTCACCTGCACCGTGCGGCCGGTGTTGACGATCTCGGCCGCGGAGGCGCGCCACGTGATGTGCGGCGGTTGCACGCCGGCCGGCACGGCGGCGGAGAGATCGATCGGGCTCTGCTGCTCGCCGGTCGAGCACGCCGCCCATTCCGGCGCCAGGCGGCCCCATGCGGCGGGCCCGTCGGCGCCGGCGTAGGACCAGGCGGGACCCGAAACGCCGCGGTCGTCGCCGAGCGCCACGGCCGCCCAAAGGCTCGCCCCGGCGAGCACGCTCACCGTCCGCAACGCCGCCATGCCCTGTCTCCCGAAGTCTCGCGAGCTGAAAAACTCATGAGATTCGGGGCTCCAGGTCGAGCGCGGCGGCCCCTCGCGGATGCGATAAGCTGGGGGCGAAATCACGCCCGATCGAGGAGACCGCATGACTCGCGCCTTCGCCGCCGGCGCGGCCTATTTCACGTTCGTCTTCGCCGCCGGGTTCGTCTTCGGCGCGGTGCGGACGCTGATTCTGGAGCCGCGCCTCGGCGCGCTCGCCGCCGTGGCCGTCGAACTGCCGGCGATGCTCGCCGTCAGCTGGCTGGCCTGCGGCTGGACGCTGCAGCGGTTCACCGTGCCGCCCGAGCTCGGCGCGCGCGCCGCCATGGGCGCGTCGGCGTTCACGCTGCTGATGGCGGCGGAGCTGGCGCTGGCGGTCGCGTTCGGCGCGACGGCGGCGGGCTTCGTGGGGGGCTTCGCCGCGCCGGCCGGCGCCTTGGGTCTCGCCGGTCAGATCGCGTTCGCGCTGTTTCCGCTGATGCGGCGGTGAGCCTCAGCCCACAACGTAGACGAACGCGCCGCCTTTGATGGTGTCGATCACCCGCTGGGTGACGCCGACCTCCAGCGCCGGGCAGCCCCAGGATCGGCCGAGGACGGCGAGGGCCGGCGTCACGTAGCTCGCGCCGTGGATCACGATCGCGCGCTCGTAGGCCTTGTCGTTGGTCGGATCGAGGCCGTGCAGCTTCAGCGAATAGCCGTGGGCGCCGTAGTAAGGTTCGGCGGTCACGTAGCCGCCGAGCGACGTCATCTTCGAGTTCGGCGTGTTCGAGAACGTGTCCGCGATTCCGTCGTGGTCCGGGTCCGAGCCGCGGCCGTGGGAGACGAGCAGGGCCTCCGCCGTCTCGTCGACGAGGTCGATGAGATAGAAGCGCCGCACGTTCGACGGCTCGCGGTAGTCGATGATCACCAAGTGCCGGTCGACGGCCACGTCAGCGGCGTGCGCGGCGCGCGCGGCGAGGGCTTGGTCGAGCAAGGCCGCCGGCACGACGGCGTCGACGGTTCCCGCGTCGACGGCGAGGGCCGGCGCGGCGAGGGCGGCGGCGAGCAGGACAAGAGCGAAGCGTTTCATGCGGGTCAGGTGACCCAGCGATTGCGGCGATGTTCCGGCGCAATCTTGATCCTGTCATTCTGAGCGCAGCGCAGAATCTCGGACTCCAGAAATCGCAACCGCCGACCGCCCCGAAATCCTTCGCCTTCGGCTCAGGATGACAGGGCCGTGGGCGCTACCCCCCATACCCCTCCGGCAGCTCCAGACCCGTGTGCTCGGCGAGGAAGGCCCACATGTCGGCGTACTCCTCGATCAGCTTCTCGGTCGGCTTGCCGGAGCCGTGGCCGGCGCGGGTCTCGATGCGGATCAGGTGCGGCGCGTCGCCGGCGTCGGCGGCCTGCAGCCGGGCGATGTACTTGAATGAATGCCCGGGCACGACGCGGTCGTCGGTGTCCGCGGTGGTCGCCAGCACCGCCGGGTAGTCCTCGCCGTGCGTGATGTTGTGGTAGGGCGAGTAGGCGAGGTTGACCTCGAAGTCGGCCTCGTTCGCGGTCGGGTCGCCGTAGTCGTCGGTCCAGAAGCGGCCGGCGGTGAACTGGTTGAAGCGCAGCATGTCCATCACCCCGACCGCCGGCAGGGCGGCGGCGAACAGATCAGGATTCTGGTTGATCACCGCGCCGACGAGCAGCCCGCCGTTGGAGCGGCCGTAGATTCCGAGATGCTCCGGCGACGTCCAACCGTTGTAGATCAGATATGCGCCGGCGGCCGCGAAGTCGTCGAAGACGTTTTGCTTGTTGGCCAGCCGTCCGGCGTCGTGCCAGGCGGCGCCGTATTCGCCGCCGCCGCGCAGATTGGCGATCGCGTAGACGCCGCCCATGTCCATCCACGCCAGACGCGAGACGTCGAAGCTCGGCAGGATCGCGATGTCGAAACCGCCGTAGCCGTAGAGCAGCGTCGGCCGGTCGCCGGTCGGTTCGACCCCCTTCTTGCGGGCGATGAACATCGGGATCCGGGTGAGGTCTTTGGACGTGTAGAACACCTGCTCGACGACGTAGTCGGCGGGATCGAACGGGACTTCGGGAGCCTTGAAGGTTTCGGTGTCGCCGCTGGCGACGTTGAAGCGGAAGATCGTCGGCGGGGTCGCGATCGACGAGAACGAGTAGAAGGTCTCCGGGTCGTCCGCCTCGCCCTCGAAGCCGCTCGCCACGCCGATGCCGGGCAGCGACAATTCGCCGTCGACGCCGCCTTCGGTGGCGTAAAGCACGACCTTGGACTTCGCGTCCTCAAGGTATTCCGCGATGATCTTGCCGCCGACGAGGTCGGCGTCGCGCAGCGTGGTCTCGCGCTCGGCGGCGATTTCGCGCCAGTTCTCCGGCGCCGGGTCGTTGACGTCCATGGCGACGATGCGGCCCTTCGGCGCGTCGCGGTTGGTGCGGAAGTAGAAGCTGTCGCCGTCGTCGCCGACGAGCGAATACTCGTGTTCGAAGCCGCTGACGAGCGTCACCGGGTCTTTCTCCCAATCTTCGAGATCGATCAGCACCAGTTCGTAGCGCGCGTCCGTGCCCTTGGACGCGGTCACCAAGAGGTGGCGGCCGTCGTCGGTCACCCGGCCGCCGAGCGAATGGTCGGGATGGTCCGGGCGCTCATAGACCAGACGGTCGTTCGCCTGCGGCTCGCCGAGGGTGTGGAAGTAGACTTTCTGGTCGAAGTTCAGGCCCTGGAATTCGGAGCCTTCGGCCGGCTCCGGGTAGCGCGAGTAGAAAAACCCGTAGCCGCCCTCGGCCCAGGACACGCCGGAGAACTTCACCCAGTCGACGCCGTTCGGATCGAGATCGCCGGTCGCGACGTCGAGCACGCGCAGGGTGCGCCAGTCCGAGCCGCCGTCCTGAATCGAATAGACGATTTTCGAGCCGTCCTCGTTCGGCCAGAAGCCGGCCAACGCCGTCGCGCCGTCGTCGGACCAGGTGTTGGGGTCGAGCAGCACCCGCGGTTCGCCGTCGAGACCGTCCTGGACGAAGAGCACCGACTGGTTCTGCAGACCGTCGTTGCGGCGGAAGAAATATCTCTCCCCCGCCTTCTCCGGGATCGTGAAGCGCTCGTAGTTCCACAGCTCGGTCAGTCGCGCCTTGATGGCGTCGCGCTGGCCGAGCGTCTCGAGATAGGCGTTGGTGACGTTGTTCTCCGCCGTGACCCATTCGCGGACCTCGTCGGACTCCCGCACGTCCTGCTCGAGCCAGCGGTAGGGGTCGGCGACTTCGCGGCCGTGGTAGAGGTCGATGTGCTCGACGACGGCGGTGTTCGGGTAGGCGTAGCCGGCCGAGGAGACGGCGATCGCGCCGGAATCCGGCGCGGCGGCGGCGGTGGCGGCGGTGTCGGTCTCGGCCGGCCCGCAGGCGGCGAGCAGCGACGCGAGGGCGGACGCGGTGAGTGCGAGGGCGCGCATGGCGGTCTCCCGGAAGCGAAACAGGTTCGGCGCGGAGTGAAACCCGTCCGCGAACAAAGGTCCAGAGACAGGGCTCGCGCGCCGGCTCGGTTCGCTTATCGTGGCGAGTATGGCCCCGTACGACGCGCCCGAGGATTTCTTGTTGCCCGAGCCGTTCGCCGGCTGGTTCGCCGGACGCGGCTGGCGCCCCCGCGAACACCAGCTGGCGGTGACCCAGGCGGCGCTCGCCGGCGACAGCGTCCTGCTTATCGCGCCGACCGGCGGCGGCAAGACGCTGGCGGGATTTCTGCCCAGCTTGATCGAGCTGAACGCCGTCGCGGCGGGCCGGCCGAAGACCCGGCCGCACGCGCTCCATACGCTCTACATCTCGCCCCTGAAAGCGCTCACCCAGGACGTCGCGCGCAACCTCACCGCGCCGGTCGAGGAGATGGGGCTGGGGCTGCGGATCGAGACCCGCACCGGCGACACGCCCGCCTCCAAGCGCGCCCGCCAGCGCGCCCGGCCGCCCGACATCTTGCTGACCACGCCGGAGCAACTGGCGCTGTTCGTGGCGCAGGAGAACGGTGAAGCCTTCTTCGCCGACCTCAAGACCGTGATCGTCGACGAGGCGCACGCCATCGCGCCGCAAAAGCGCGGCGACCTGCTGACCCTCGGCCTGTCCGCGATCGAGAAATACGCTCCCGGCTTCCGCCGCATCGGCCTCTCGGCGACCGTGCACGACGATGTTGCGCTGGCGCGCTGGCTGGGGCCGGTTCGCTCCCCTCAGTCCGCGTCGCCGGTGAAGATCATCCGCGGCGCGCCGGGCGCCGAGCCGGTCGTCGACGTGCTCACGTCGGGCGAACGCATTCCGTGGTCGGGCCATTCCGGCCGCCACGCCTACGCCGAGGTCTACGCGAAGATCAAAACCGCCAAGACGGCGCTGGTGTTCGTCAATACGCGCAGCCAGGCGGAGATGACGTTTCAAGGTCTGTGGCGCCTCAACAACGACAATTTGCCGATCGCGCTGCACCACGGCTCGCTGGCGGTCGAGCAGCGGCGCAAGGTCGAAGCCGCGATGGCGCGCGGCGACCTGCGGGCGGTGGTCTGCACCTCGACGCTCGATCTCGGGATCGACTGGGGCGACGTCGATCTGGTGATCAACATGGGCGCGCCTAAGGGCTCCGCACGGCTGATTCAGCGCATCGGCCGCGCCAATCATCGCCTCGACGAGCCGTCCCATTCGCTGCTGGTGCCGTCAAACCGCTTCGAGGTTCTGGAGTGCCGGGCGGCGCAGGACGCGGTCGCGGCCAACGAGCTGGACGGCGAACCGCTGCGCGCCGGCGGCCTCGACGTGCTCGCCCAGCATGTCATGGGCCGGGCCTGCGGCGACCCGTTCGAGCTGCTCGCCTTGTACGACGAAATCCGCACCGCCGCGCCCTACGCGGATCTCGACTGGGAGACGTTCGAGCGCATCGTCGACTTCGTCGCCACCGGCGGCTATGCGCTCAAGACCTACGACCGCTTCGCGCGCATCGTCAAAGGCAAGGACGGCCTGTGGCGCGCCCGCACCAAGGAGATCGCCCACCGCCACCGCATGAACATCGGCGCGATCGTCGAGGCGACCTATCTGGAGGTCCGCCTCGTCGCCGGCGGCGGCCACGCGGCGCGGGTGCGGCGGGAAGCGAAAGCGACGTCGCGCGGGCCGAGCCGCCGGGCCGCGTCCCTGTCGAACGGGGACGGGAGCGCCGTCCGCGTCGGTCCGGCGCCGACGCCGCCGTTGCGCGCCGGCCGTCTGCTCGGCCGGGTGGAGGA
>JAJFFL010000200.1 GCA_021776705.1 Alphaproteobacteria bacterium | reverse complement strand
ACCTGGTGAAGCCGAACACCATGGACCTGCGCGAGCCGGCCGAGCCCAAGCACGACCCGGCGCAGCTCGACGGAATCGTGCCCGCCGACGCGCGCGCGCCGTTCGACGTGCGCGAGGTGATCGCGCGGCTCGTCGACGGCTCCGAATTCGAGGAGTTCAAGAAACTCTACGGCGAGACCCTGGTCACCGGGTTCGCGCGCATCTGGGGCGCGCCGGTCGCGATCCTCGCCAACAACGGCATCCTGTTTTCGGAAAGCGCGCAGAAGGGCGCCCACTTCATCGAGCTCGCCGCCCAGCGCGGCGTCCCGCTGCTGTTCCTGCAAAACATCACTGGCTTCATGGTCGGTTCGAAGTACGAGGCCGGCGGCATCGCCAAGGACGGGGCGAAGCTGGTCACCGCCGTCGCCACGGCGCGGGTCCCCAAGTTCACCGTCGTCATCGGCGGCAGCTTCGGGGCCGGCAACTACGGCATGTGCGGCCGGGCGTACTCCCCGCGCTTCCTGTGGATGTGGCCCAACGCCCGCATCTCGGTCATGGGCGGCGAACAGGCCGCCAGCGTGCTCGCCACCGTCAAGCGCGAGGGGCTGGAGGCGAAGGGCGAGACCTGGTCGAAAAAAGACGAGGACAAGTTCAAGGCTCCGATCCGCGACGCCTACGAGGCCGAGGGCAACCCCTACTATTCCACCGCCCGCCTCTGGGACGACGGCGTCATCGCGCCGGCCGACACGCGGCGGGTGCTGGGGCTGGCGATGAGCGCGGCGCTGAACGCGCCGGTCGCGAAAGGGATGCGGTTCGGGGTGTTTCGGATGTAGGCCGGCGCCGGAGGGCGCGAACGGCGCGTGACTGCCTTCAACCTTCGCTTCCAGCGATCCGCGTCCGTTTGATCGTCGTGGTCGTCGTTTCGTTGTCCGTCGAACCGTCCTCGAAGGTGACGTCGACGTCCACCACTTGCGTGCGTTTCACCACGCGGCCTTCCGCGTTCGTTTCGATCTCGGTGCGGATCGTTCCGGAGACGGGCCTGTCCGTCCAGGTCTGCAGCGCGGTTTCGAAGTCGAGCGGCTCGTCGCCAACGATCTCCGCCACCACAACGTCGCCTTCGGCGCGTTCGCGGCGCACGAACTCGGGATCGACGGCCATTTCGGCGACGAACACCTCGCGGTCAGGAGAGCGCGACACGGACTGCAGCGGGACGGCCTCGAGCGCGCCGACGTCGCGAAAGGCCGCGCCTTCCCACATGCCGTCGCGCCGGATGTTGTAGGCCTCAACCAGTTCGAGCACCGAATACGGGTCGCATTCGACCTTGAAGGCGTTCCAGGTGAAGTACCATCGCCCGCAGGCTTCTTCTGGAAGCTCCGCAAATTTCAGCCACTCCTGGATGCGCGATTCGAGCTCGGCGACGTTCAACAACTCCAGCGGCCGCCCCGGGGACCAGCGCACACGCGCCGGAAGCTGCCAGTTGCGGGCGCGATCTTCGGCGGACGTCTCAGCCGGGAAGTCGAACTCCAGTTCGACGCCGTCTTCGCGCACCGCGATCACGCGCTCGACGATCGTCGAGCGCGATTGCGAACTCCCTCGGGAGGAGTCACTGCCTGACGATTCGGTGATCCGCTCGAACCGGAGTTCATAGGCGTCTCCCGCTTGGTCGGCGGGCGGCTGCGGCTCGATGCTCGCGCACGCCGAGAGCACGAGGGTCGACGCGACGAGGGCCGACGGGAACTTCATCATTCGGAGACTCCGGGCGTTGCGCGAAAGAGATCGTGCAAACAATTCAATCACAACCTGCGGGCACAGTCAGGACGCCGACAAGGTTGGAGCAAGCCGGCAACGCTCATGGAGAAGGCGCGACAGTAGGACCGCATTGGCTGCAACTAAGGTCAACGTCGCCGTTCTGGGGTGCGAACGGCACATGGATATGATCGGGAAATTGATGCGTTCCATGGGATTCGGCGAGGCTAGCCGAGACAGCGGTCTGTGTGATCTGCTTCATTGAAAGCGAATCTTGGATGTTGATGGTTCGGTAAACTCTATTTGTACAAATGTTCAATCATGAGGTGCATGGAGCCTCGCGCGACGCAAAATTCCGACAGTCGGTTAAGGCCCCGTTCCCACCTCATGAATGTTGACGCCGACCACTTGGTCATTGGCGTCAAAATCAACGACGATCGACGTGCTGTAGGTGAGAATTAGAAGCTCACGACGTGTGTTTCGAATGATGCCGCGGTAGCGCAGAACTCCGTCATCTGCGATCGGTTCGCTTGAGGTTAGGGCGCTCTCTCTGCCTATGACGCTATACGCAAGGTCGTTTTCCTCGAAGAACTTGTCGACTTCGGATCGATCCATTCCGACCACAAGCGATTTTTGAAGGTTCTCGACGGACAACTGGTCGTCTCCGCAACCGAACAACACCAGCGCGATCAAGATTGCTCCGAGGGTGCGCACGATATGCTCCTGGGTTGCGAAATCATGCTGTGGCCGTTGAGCAAGCCGCGAGCACATTCAGCCCGTCGAATCGCGCCGTTTCAAGCTGAGGGGACTGAGTTATAGTGACTATTCAGTTCACGCGGACCTGCCGCAATCTCACCCGTCATCCCGCGCGCGGCGCGGCATGCAATGACGCGCCGCAGACGCGGGACCTGGCGATGGTCGAGATTGGCGGGGCGCCGCGGGCCTCGTGGTTCGCCAGGTCCCGGATCCGTGGCGCACCACGTCGTGCTGCGCGGCGTCCGGGATGACGGGGGTGAGGCGGCTTCCTCCTACCTCTGATTCGAAGGGAGGCGCGCGGCGGCGACAGTCGAGTGCTACGATCCCGCGCCACACCGGGAGCCCGCCGATGAAACCCCTCGCCGCCGCCCTTGCGCTCAGCCTCGCCGCTTGCGCCACAACCACGACGCCGGACCTCTCGACCGGCCGCTGGATCGACCTGACGCATCCGTTCAACGCCGACTCAATCTACTGGCCGACGGCGACCAGGTTCGCCAAGACCACCGTGTTCGAGGGCGAGACCGACGGCGGCTTTTGGTACACGGCGTACGACTTCGCGGCGGCCGAGCATGGCGGCACGCACCTCGACGCCCCCGTCCACTTCGCCGAGGGGGCGCGCGCGACCGACGCGGTGCCGGTCGAGCAGCTGATCGGCCCGGCGTTCGTCATCGACGTGCGAGATCAAGCTGCGGCCGACGTCGACTATCTCGTCGCCGCCGCCGACATCGCGGCCTTCGAAGCCGAACATGGCCGCATCCCCGCCGGCGCGATCGTCTTGATCAACACCGGGCGCGCGTCGCTCTACGGCGACATCGTCGCCTACATGGGGACCGACGAGCGCGGGGCCGACGCGGTCGCCAAGCTGCGCTTTCCCGGCCTCGGCCGCGACGCCGCCGA
>JAJFFL010000199.1 GCA_021776705.1 Alphaproteobacteria bacterium | reverse complement strand
CCGCCGCGGCCGAGCCGCCGTCTTGGGTCGTAGGCGTGGGTGTGGCACACGCGCAGCGTCGGCGACGGACGAAAAGCGCCGCCTACGGACGGCCCGACGGTGTGGTGCGGGTGCGGGCCGCGGTACGGACCCGCGGTCGCGGCGCAGGACGCGGCCAGGAACGCGGACGCGAGCGCGGCGGCGGTCGTCGGGAGGCGCGGCATCGCTCCGCTCCCTGATCTACGCCCTCGCCGCCTAAGGGATGCCACGCCGCGCCTGACCCGCGGATGAACGCTGTCGCGTGTGAGCGGCGGCGGCGGCGTCTCACGCGCCGCGAGCGCCCGAAGTGCGGGGACAAGCGGTCAGATGAGCGGCGCGGCGCGGGACAAGCCGCGGCCTGTCCCCGCCGGTCACCGCGACCGCATCTCTTCGATCCACGCGTCGACCTTACGCTCGAGCACCGGCAGCGGCAGGCCGCCGTCGAGCAGCACGACGTCGTGGAAACCGCGCGCGTCGAAAGCGGCGCCGAGTTCGGTTTCGGCGCGCGCCCGCAGCGCCTGCATCTTCAGCATGCCGAGCTTGTAGCCGAGCGCCTGGCTCGGCCAGGCGGCGTAGCGCTCGATCTCGACCCGCGCGTCTTCTTTCGGGATGCCCTCGGTCTCCATCATGTAGGTCAGGGCGTCCTCGCGGCTCCACGTCAAGGCGTGCATGCCGGTGTCGGTGACCAGCCGGATGGCGCGGTGAAGCTCCGCCTGCAGACGGCCGAGGTCGCCGTAGGGGTCGCCGGCGTACATTCCCATCTCTTCGGCCAGCGCCTCGGCGTACAGGGCCCAGCCTTCCGCGTACGCGTTGGTGCTGGCGAAGAGCCTTTGCATCAAAGGTGAATCAGCCTGGCCGCGGGCGACGCCGCCGGCGAAAAGATGGCCCGGGTAGCCTTCGTGGTAGGTTAAGGTCGGCATTGACCATTTCGGCCAGATCGCGGTGGTGCGCAGGTTGATCCAATAGATCCCCGGCCGCGTCCCGTCGAGCGACGGCGAGGACGCGTAGCCGCCCGCGGCGCTGGCTTCCCGGTATTCCGGAATCCTTCTGACTTCGATCGGTTGCGGCGGAATCGTTCGAAACTGCTCGGGCAGCTTCGGCCGAATCGCGTCGATCTGCGCGTTGAGATCGGCGATCAGTTGCGCCTTGCCTTCATCCGTATCCGGATAAAGAAACCGCGGCTCTTCCCCAAGCGCCCGCATGCGGTCGCCGACCGACCCTTCGGCGCGGCCCTCCGCGACCAGGATCGCGTCCATTTCGGCCAAGATGCGGTCGACTTCCGCCAAGCCGGCGTCGTGGATCTCCTGGGCCGACTGGGCCGAGTCGCCGTTCATTCGGATCAGCGCTTGGTAGACCGCGTCGGCGTTCGGCAACCGCCACATGCCGGCGTCGTGCGGCGCGTCCCGGCGCAGCGTCTCCAGCGCCACGCGCAACCGTCCGTAGGCGGGGTAAACGTCGGTCGTCAGCGCGTCCGCGGCCTGCGCGAGATAGGAATCCGGAGTCGCGACGTCGGCCTCCGCGAGGCGATCGGCGAACGTCGTATAGAGCGGATGCTCGGCGACCTCGGGAGCGGTGAACGTCCGCACCACCTCGAGCGCCCCGTCGATCACGAAGTCCGGCGGAACCGCCCCCACCGCCGCGTCGGTCTGGAGATTTTCAATAACGCCGTCAAAGACTTCGCCAAAGCCATAGAGACGCGACACGTAGTCGGCCGCGTCCTGGTCGTCGGCGATCGGATGCGCCGACTGCAGCAAGTTCGGCATCTCGGTGTGAACGCCGGAGAGCTGCGTGATCGGATAGATCACCGTGTAGGAGCCCGGCGCCACGTTGCCGTACCCGGCGGCGTCGGCGACCGCGAGGGCGGCCGCGAACTGATCGAGCACGACCTCGCGCGTAATCCGCCGCGGCCCGTCCAAGAGGTCGGGGTCGGTGGCTTCAAAGCGCGCCACGACGCTGTCGGCGAACGCGCGGTCTTCGGCGCGGCCGAGGGCGCCGGTCAGCGACCAGCGGGCGTTGTAGTCGCCGCCGCCGATGTCGGCCGACACCCCGTAGTAGGTCGCGGATTCCGGCGAGCGTCGAAAATACTCCGTGGTCGCCGTTTCAACCAAGGCGTCGAACGCGGCGCGCGCCTCGGCGCGCTCCGTGGACGGATCCGTGGTTTCGACGGAAGGCGCGCCGGCGGCCGGAGTCGGCGCGCGCGTCTCTTCGGCCGGACCGCACGCGAACAGACCGAGGCCGAAAGCCGCCGCCGTCAGAAATCGAAAATCCGCCAATGTGTGGTCTCCCGTGCGCCATATCTTGCCGCACAGTGGACCTGGCGGGGACAAGAAAAAAGCCCCGGCGCGACGGCCGGGGCTTTCAATCGCTGCAAAAAAGAAAAGCCTAGTCGGCGTTTTCTTCTTCTTTGGCGGACAGGTCCTCGCCGGTTTCCTGGTCGACGACTTTCATCGACAGGCGAACCTTGCCGCGGTCGTCGAAGCCCAGGAGCTTCACCTTGACGGTGTCGCCTTCCTTGAGCACGTCGGAGACATTGGCGACCCGTTCGTTCTTGATCTGCGAGACGTGCACGAGGCCGTCGCGCGGACCGAAGAAGTTCACGAAGGCGCCGAAGTCGACGACCTTGACGACCTTGCCGTCGTAGATCTTGCCGACTTCCGGATCCGACGCGATCGACATGATCCATTCCTTCGCGGCCTCGATGGCCTTGGCGTCGGAAGACGCGATCTTGATCACGCCGTCGTCGTTGATGTCGACCTTGGCGCCCGTGGTCTCGACGATTTCGCGAATGACCTTGCCGCCTGAGCCGATCACTTCCCGGATCTTGTCGGTCTTGATCTGAATGGTCTCGATGCGCGGCGCGAATTCGCCCAGCTCGGTGCGCGATTCCGTCAGCGCCTTGGCCATCTCTTTGAGGATGTGCAGGCGTCCGCCCTTGGCCTGTTCGAGGGCGGTTTTCATGATGTCTTCGGTGATCCCGGCGATCTTGATGTCCATCTGGAGCGAGGTGATGCCCACGTCCGTGCCGGCGACCTTGAAGTCCATGTCGCCGAGATGATCTTCGTCGCCGAGAATGTCCGACAACACCGCGACGCCTTCGGGATCCTTGATCAGGCCCATGGCGATGCCGGAGACCGGGCGCGCGATCGGCACGCCGGCGTCCATCAGCGCCAAGGACGAGCCGCACACCGTCGCCATCGACGAAGACCCGTTCGACTCCAGGATCTCGGAGACAAGGCGGATCGTGTACGGAAAGATGTCCGGCGGCGGCATCACCGCGCGCATCGCCCGCCAGGCGAGCTTGCCGTGGCCGACTTCGCGACGGCTGGTGAAGCCGACGCGCCCCGTCTCCCCGACCGAATACGGCGGGAAGTTGTAGTGGAGCATGAACGCTTCTTTGTACGTGCCCTGAAGAGCGTCGATGAACTGCTCGTCGTCGCCGGTGCCCAGCGTGGTCACCACCAGCGCTTGCGTTTCGCCGCGGGTGAAGAGCGCCGATCCGTGAGCGCGCGGCAGGACGCCGGCTTGGCTTTCGATCTGACGCACCTGGTCGAGCTTGCGGCCGTCGATGCGCTTGCCGGTCTTGATGATTCCGCCACGGACGATGCCCGCTTCGGCGGCCTTGAAGGCGTCCTTCAGCGCGCCGGCGTCGTGACCGTCGGGACGGTCGTCGCCGGCCGCGAGTTCGGCCATCACCTTGTCGCGCGCGGCGTTGATCGCGGCGACTCGTTCGGACTTGTCGACGGTCTTGTAGGCGGCTTCGAGATCCTTGCCGACCAACTTGACGATCGCGGCTTTTTCCGCCGACCGATCTTCCGGGGTGAAGTCCCACGGCGCCTTGGCGGCGTATTCGGCCAGTCGGATGATCGCGTCGATCACCGGTTGGAACGACGCGTGGCCGGCCATGACCGCGCCGAGCATGATGTCCTCGGAGAGCTCCTTGGCTTCCGATTCGACCATCATCACCGCGTCCGCCGTGCCCGCCACGATGAGGTCGAGCCGGGTGTCGGCCATCTGGTCGAGCTGCGGGTTGATGACGTATTCGCCGTCGATGTAGCCGACCCGCGCGGCCCCGATGGGCCCGAGGAAGGGCACGCCGGAAAGCGTCAGCGCCGCCGACGAGGCGATCATGCCGACGATGTCCGGGTCGTTCTCAAGGTCGTGCGACAGCACGGTCGTGGTGACCTGAGTTTCGTTCTTGAAGCCCTTGGGAAAAAGCGGCCGGATCGGCCGGTCGATCAGGCGCGAGGTCAGCGTCTCTTTTTCGGTCGGACGACCTTCGCGCTTGAAGAAGCCGCCCGGCACCCGGCCGGCGGCGTAGTATTTCTCGATGTAGTTCACCGTCAGGGGAAAGAAATCGATCCCTTCTTTCGGCGTGTTCGCCGCCGCGACGGCGGCGAGGACGGTGGTTTCGCCGTAGGTGACGAGGACCGCCCCGTGGGCTTGGCGCGCCATGCGCCCGGTTTCCAAAGTCAGCGTGCGGCCGGCCCATTCGACCGACTCCGTGTGTATCTTAAACATCCGTTTCCGTTTCCTACTGCGGCGACTAGCGGCGCAAGCCGAGCTTCTCGATCAGGGTCTTGTAGCGAGCTTCGTCGCGATCCTTGAGGTAGTCGAGAAGACGGCGGCGCTGAGAGACGAGCTTCAAAAGCCCGCGCCGCGAATGATTGTCTTTCTTGTGGGTTTTGAAGTGCTCGGTCAGGTTCGAAATACGTTCCGAGAGGATCGCGACCTGCACTTCCGGGGAGCCCGTGTCTTCCTTGGCCCGGGCATGCACTTTGATGAGCGCGCTCTTGCGCTCTTGCGTAATCGACATCGGTGAACATTCTCCAGTTACAGATTGAAAACGCGGGACGGTTGAAACCGTCCAGCGCGAAACTCTCCAAGAGCGACCGCGTCCGCGCCGTCCATGGCCACGGCCACGCGCGAGGCGTCCTCCCCGGCGATGGTCCGGGGGCGGGCCTGCGCACGAAGCTCCTGAGCCAGGTGCGGGAGCAGCACGATCGCTCGCCCTTGCCGCAATTGAGAGGCCTCATAATCGGTCACGGCCAACGCCGGGATGTCGTCCAGCGCGGTCTCGACCGGGAGGAGGCCCTCCGCGGCGGCGCTCTTATGGACCAAATCCTCCAATTCTTCCAGCGTTATCGCATCCGCTGCGGAAAACGTCCCGACGCGGGTCCGACGCAGCGCCGCGACATGCCCTTCGGCCCCCAGCGCCGCGGCCAGATCCCGCACCACGGCCCGGACGTAAGAGCCCTTGCCGCAGCTCATCTCCAAGACCGCTAGATCGGGATTGGGCGTCGACAGAAGCTTCAGCTCGTCGATCCGAATCGTCCGCGCCGCAAGGTCGACGGTCTGTCCGGCGCGCGCCAGGTCGTAGGCCCGCTCGCCGTTTATCTTGATGGCGGAATACTGCGGCGGGACCTGTTGGATGTCGCCCACGAACGCCGGCAAGGCGGCCTCGATCTGGTTCGCCGCGGGCCGCACGTCGGACGTCGCCGAAGCGTCGCCTTCGGCGTCGAGAGTGTCGGTGGACACGCCCCAGCGAACGGTGAATCGGTACGTCTTGGCTCCCTCCATGGCGAACGCCACGGTCTTGGTCGCCTCCCCGAGCGCGATCGGCAGGACGCCCGTCGCCAGCGGATCAAGCGTGCCGGCGTGCCCGGCCTTGTTGGGGTTGAGCAGCCGTTTCACTCGCCCCAACGCCCGGTTCGACGTCATGTCGGACGGCTTGTCGAGGATGAGCCAGCCGTGGATGTCCACGCCTTTGCGCTTGCGGGCCATGCGCGTCTCCTTCGGCCGCCGGGGCTCGAACCCGCGCGGCAGGGCCGCGGTCTATAGCGGCGTCGTCGGTGAGGGGCAAGACCGCCGCTTGACCGGACGCGATCCGCCCGCCGAGCCCTGCGCCCAAGGCGACTCGGCCCGAAGCGCCGGCGGCCTGCCTGGCGCGCGCCGCGTCAACGCGGCGGCCTGACGGCTAGCCGCCCTCGACGGTTCCCTTGAGAGATTCGAGGAAACCGACCCAGCCGAACGGGAAATCGCTGACGTCGGTCGGGCGCACGAAACCGTCATGGACGACGGTGACGCGGGTGCCGGCCCCTTCGTCGGCGAGCCGCCAGGCGACGCGCTGCATCGGCACCGACGGGTCGCCGCGCCAGTCCGGCCAATCGGTGACGAGCTCCTCGTTTTCGATGTAGGCGAGAATCCGCGTCGGGCCGCCGGCCACGTCGCGGTCGCCGATCTTGTAAGTCCAGCCGTAGCTGTAGCGTCCGCCCGGTTTGGGTTCGACTTCCGCGCACGTCGCCCACATCCACTTGGCGAGAATCTCCGGGTCGATCAGCGCCTGAAACACCGCCGCGCGGGGCGCCGCGATGAAAATCGAGGCCCGCACCTGCGGCGACGAGTCGTGAAAATCGATCTGGACGATCCCGTCGCCGCCCTTGAGGTGCGCGGCGAGATTGCCGCAGTGGATCCGCCACAAATCGTCGATCAATTCGGCCGCGCGCGGCCCCGGCGGGGCGGTCGGAAAACTGTGCCGGCCTTCAAGCCGCGCCCCACCCGGGTTCTTGTTCGGGTCGCCGGGCGACAACGCGATCTCGACGCCGCTGTCGATCCCGTCGATCGGCCAGGAAAACGCCAACCGGCGGGGCGCGTCGTAGGCGCGCACCGCCTGCCGCGCGTCGCCGGCGTTGGCGGCGGCGAACGCGCGCGGCCCCCAAAACCGGAACGCGCCGCCGGGCCGCGGCTCGATCTCGACATGATCGGCGAACCAGACCTGAAGCTGTTCGGGGTCGGTCAAAGCCGCGAACACCTGATCCGGCGGCGCCTCCAGGTCGGCGGAAAACGTGTGCGTCAGGCCGGTCATGCGTCGTCCCCCTTCGGTCGCACGGCGAGGTCGTTTTCGACCACACGCTTCAAATCGGTGAGCCGGGCGGCCCAGAAAACCCGATACGGAGACAGCCACCGGTCGATTTCGGCCAAGCCGTCCGGGGCCAGGGACAGGACGCGGGCTTGGGCGTCGCGGCGTTCCTTGATCAAGCCGGCGCGCTTGAGAACCCCGACGTGTTTGGCGATCGCCGGGCGGCTTACCGGAAACCGGCGCGCGAGTTCGCCGGCGCGCAGTTCCTCGGTTCTCAGGATGTCGAGAATCGCGCGCCGGGTCGGGTCGGCGATCGCGCCGAAGGCGGTCTCGCGGCGGGGGTTCTGCTGTGTAACCATGTGGTTACGCTAATGCCGCGCATCCGCCCCGTCAAGCGTCGCCAAGATCACGACTCGCCAAGATCCCGCGCCACGTCGGGCCGGCGCAGCAACTCGGTGACGTGATCGGCCTCGTCGAAACTGATGTCCGGTTCGAACGACAGATTGGGAGTGAATTTCAATTCAATCTCGCGGCCGAGCCGCCCGCGAATGAACGCTTTGGCGCGGTTGAGCGCTTCGGCCACGGCACGGACGTCGCCGCCGCCAAGCGGCGCGCAGAACACCGTCGCGTTGCGGAGGTCGGGCGAGGCGCGCACCTCCGTCACGGTGACCGACACGCCTTTGAGGTCCGGATCGCGCAGCTCGCCGCGCGCCAAGATGTCGACCAGCGCATGGCGCACGAGTTCGCCGGCGCGCAACTGGCGCTGACTGGGTTCGCGGACGGGGACGTGTCGTTTGGCCATGGCCGAACCATATCGGCGCCGCCGGGGGTCGGCGCAAGCGTCACGTCACGACGCACCTTACGAAGACGTCACCTCCCCGGCGCCGTTTCGCCCCGCCGTGCGCGGATTGCCGCCGCGAAACGCGCCGACCTTGGCGGCTTCTTCAGGACGGGATGGACGCCATGTTTCACATTGAATTCTCCGCCATCGCGGCGGTCGCCGCCTCCGTGCTCGCCGCATCGCCCTTAAGCTTGAGCGACCGCGACGCGGCTTTTCACGTCTCCGACCCGGCGACGCACGAAAACCTCGCCATCTATCTGGTCCGCGGCGAGTCCGCCGGCGGCCCGACGCCCCTGACGCTTCAGGAGGCGATGGAACAAGGCGCGGTCCAAGTGCACGAGACCGGCGACGTCAACGAACTCACAATCGAGAACGTCGGCGATCAGGAGGTCTTCATCCAGGCCGGCGACATCGTAAAAGGCGGCCAGCAAGACCGCGTCCTGTCGGCCAGCCTGATTCTGCCGCCGGATTCCGGCCAAATGCCGATCGCGGCGTTCTGCGTCGAGCAAGGACGCTGGTCGCAACGCGGCGAAGAAGAAGTCGGCATGTTCGCCAGTTCTGACGCCGCGCTGCCCTCGCGCGAGGCCAAGCTGGCGCTGCGCGCGCCGGCGGCGGCGGCGGCGGATCCGGACGACATCGAAGTCTCCGCACAGCGAAACGTGCAAGCGTTCGGCGGAGTCTACGACCGCCAAGGCAAGGTCTGGGAGAGCGTGTCGAAGATCCAGAAGGACCTGTCTGACAACCTCGCCGAAAGCGTCGTGTCGGAGGCGTCGCCGTCCAGTCTGCAGCTGGCGTTGGAAAACGAGACGCTCGACCTCGAAGTTGACAGCTACGTCGCCGCCCTGGAGGCGGACGGCGTCGCCGACGACGACATCATCGGGTTCGTGGTCGCGGTGAACGGCAAGCTCGTCAGCGCCGACATCTACCCGTCAAACGGCCTGTTTCGGAAAATGTGGAAGAAGAATCTGCGCGCCAGCGCCACCGAGGCCCTGACGCACGCCGACGTCGACGCGGAAGCCGCGCCGGACGCCGAGGCCGCACGCGCCTTCATCGAAACGGGGGCGGACGGCGACGAGCAGACCGAAACGATCGCCGGCGTGACGCTCAAGACCCGCGTCTCGGATTCGGCCTACGCGTTCGACGTGGCGCGCGCCGACGGCGGCTGGGTGCATCGCAACGTTTTGGCGAAGTAAGACCGGCGCGGGAACGTGAATGTGAAAGCGGCGGGCCGAGGCCCGCCGCTTTTTCGCTAATCCAGCTTGCGCTCGAACTCGGTGACCGTGAAGCACTCGATCTGGTCGCCCTTTTGGAGGTCTTGGTAGCCGATGAAGCCCATGCCGCATTCCATGCCGGACTTCACTTCGGGCACTTCGTCCTTGAAGCGTTTCAAGGTCGAGAGCTCGCCTTCGTGGACCACCACGTCGTCGCGCAGCAGGCGCACGCCGCAGCCGCGGCGCACCACGCCTTCGGTGACGCGGCAGCCGGCGACTTTGCCGGTTTTCGAGACGTTGAAAATCTCGAGCACTTCGGCGTAGCCGAGGAAAGTTTCGCGTTTTTCCGGCGGCAGCAGGCCTTCGAGCGTCGCCCGGACGTCGTCAATGACGTTGTAGATCACCGAGTAGTAGCGGATCTCGACCTTTTCCTGTTCGGCCAAGTTGCGGGCTTGCTTGTTGGCGCGCACGTTGAACGCGAAAATCGGCGCGCCCGAGGATTTGGCCAGCAGCACGTCGGATTCGTTGACGCCGCCGACGGCCTGATGAATCACCCGCGCCTTCACTTCCTCGTTGCCGACCTTGTCCAGCGCCTGGGAGATGGCTTCGGCGGAGCCGAGAACGTCGGCCTTCACCAGCACCGGCACTTCCGTCGCCGACTTGTCTTTGAGCTTCGCCATCATCTGTTCGAGCGACGCCGCCGCGCCCGGCGTCACGACCCCGGAATCGCGGCGCTTGCGGTCGCGGTAGTCGGTGAGTTCACGGGCCCGCGCCTCGGTGTCGACGACGGCGATCGGCTCGCCCGGCTCCGGCGGTTCGTCAAGGCCGAGAATCTCCGCCGGCGCCGACGGTCCGGCTTCGGTGATCTGGCGGTTTCGCTCATCGACCAGGGCGCGAATGCGGCCCCACGCCGAGCCCGCAACGACGATGTCGCCGCGCTTCAGCGTGCCGCGCTGCACGAGAACCGTGGCCACCGGCCCGCGGCCCTTGTCGAGTTTGGATTCGATGACGACGCCCTCGGCGGAACGCTCGGCGTTCGCCTTGAGCTCGAGAATCTCCGCCTGCAGGGAGATCGCCTCGGTCAGCGTGTCGAGACCGGTGCGTTTCAACGCCGACACTTCGATCGCCTGAACCTCGCCGCCCATGGCTTCGACCACGATCTCGTGCTGCAGCAGATCCTGCAGCACCTTGGTCGCGTCGGCGCCCGGCTTGTCCATCTTGTTGACGGCGATGATGATCGGCGCGTTGGCGGCCTTGGCGTGGTGGATGGCTTCGATCGTCTGCGGCATCACGCCGTCGTCGGCCGCGACCACCAGAATCACGATGTCGGTGAAGTTCGCGCCGCGCGCCCGCATGGCGGAGAACGCGGCGTGGCCGGGCGTGTCGATGAAGGTGATCCGGTCGCCCGACTTCAGTTTCACCTGATAGGCGCCGATGTGCTGCGTGATGCCGCCCGCTTCGCCGGCGGCGACGTCGGTTTCGCGCAGAGCGTCGAGCAGCGACGTCTTGCCATGATCGACGTGGCCCATGACCGTGACGATCGGCGGGCGCGACGTCTTGTTCTCGTCGAGATCGTCCTCGGTCAGGAAACCCTCTTCCACGTCGGCTTCGGACACGCGTTTCACCTTGTGGCCGAATTCCTCGACGATCAGTTCGGCCGTGTCGGCGTCGAGCGTGTCGACGCCCCGCACCATCTGGCCTTGCTTCATCAGATACTTGACGATGTCGGCGACGCGCTCGGCCATGCGGTTGGCGAGTTCCTGCACCGTGATCGCTTCCGGCACGACGACTTCGCGCATCACTTTTCCGCGGTCGCCGCCGCCGGTGGTGCGGCGCTGGCGTTCCTTTTCGCGCGCCCGCTTGAGCGCCGCGATCGAGCGTTGGCGCTCGCCGCCTTCGTCGTCCAGCGCGGAGACGATGGTCAGCTTGCGGCGCTTGCGGTCGGGTTCCTGGCGGCCTTTGACCGGCGCCTTGGACGGCCCCGGTCCGGCCTTTTTCGATTTCACGCGACCGCCAAGCTCTTCGAGCGCGTCGTCGAACGCCGGCTTTTTGGCCGCGCCTTTGTCAGACCGTCGAGTCGGAGGCGCCAACTCGTCCGGCGGAGGCGGCGGACCGTCGATGACGGGAACGCTCGGCTTGGACGAACTTGGGCGGGTTTTTTCCACGACCCGCACAGCTTCTTCTTCTTCCTTGCGCCGGCGCTCGTCCTCCAGCGCCTTGCGGTCGGCGAGTTCGCGCTCCCGGCGCGCTTCTTCATCCGCGACTTTCTGGGCTTCGCGTTCGGCTTCTTCGGCCTTGTTGGCCTCAATCGCCTTGTGGCGGCGCACGACTTCTTCTTCGGACAGACCCAGAGCCTTGGCGGCTTTCTGTTCCGGCGACAGTTCGTCCTTGTCCGCCGTCGGCTTGTCCTTCGGCGCGACCACGCGGCGGCGCTTCTTCTCGACCACGACCGCCTTGGTGCGACCATGGGAGAAGCTCTGACGCACGGTGCCCGCGCCCGTCGTCCGCTTGATCGTAAGCGGCTTGCGGCCGGAGCCGGCCGGCGGATCGGTGTCTTTCGTATCGCTCATATGTACCCGCTGTAAGCCCGGCCGTTTTCGGCGCGGGCGCTTCACCCGCAACTCGCCCCCGCGGCCGGGAGCCGTAACCTATCCGTTCAAAGGCGTTATTCAACCACGATCGTCGGCCCAGGCGCCCGGAACGATGTCCCGAAAGCCCCCCAGCCGCGCGATGTCGGCGGCGAACCGCGCGGCCGCTCCGCCTTTGAGAAGCGCCGCATGGCCCACCGCATCCCGTCCGAGCGCCGCGCCGAGTTCGGCGGCGGTGAAGCATCCAGCGACGGGAACGTCGCCCCACGCCGCCCGCGCCAATCGCACGATCTTCTCGCGACCGTCCGCGGCGCCGTCGCGCGCTTCGACAAGATGGGCCGGCGCGCTTTCTTTCACAAGTGCGCGCACTTTGTCGAATCCGGCGACAACCTCTCCGGCCCGCCGCGCCAGACCCAGAAAATCCAGGCACCGCGCCGCCAAGCGCTCCTCGATGCGATCGGCGAGGTCGGCCGGGGTTTTCACAGGCCGTCCGGCGGACCGCGTGAAAAGGTTCTTGCGCACCGCCGTGTCAACCGCCGCCCGGGTCGCCTCGACCCAGGCTCCGCGCCCCGGAAGCTTGGCGGCGACGTCCGCGACGACGTCGTCGTCCGGCCCGAAGGCGACGCGCACCAGGCGCGCCTCCGGCAGAACTTCGCGCGCCACGACGCAGCGCCGTTCGCGGTCGGCCGCCATGGTCGCTCCCTTCAAGCCGCCCTACTCCTTCTCCGCGTCCGTCGCCACCGACACCGCGGCGGCCGTCTCAGCGTCGGCGTCGTCGGCCATTTCGCCGGCGCCCATCAGCTCTTCGACCGCCTCTTCGTCGGCGCGCGCCAGAGCGTAGTCTTCTTCCGAAATCCAGCCGGCGGCGACTCGGGCGCGCACGATCAGATCTTCGGCTTCGTCGGCGCTGAGGTTGAAGGCGTCGAGTATGCCGGGCGCCCGAACGCGTTCGCCGTCGCGCGACTCGAACCAGCCGCGAAGGTCGTCCGGCGTCAAACCGGCGAGGTCTTCAAGCGACTTGACCGGTTCTTCGGCCGTGCCGAAGGCGACCGCCAATTCACCGGTCACGCCGTCAAGCGCCGCCAGCCCGTCTTCGACGCCCAGCTCCTTGCGCTTGGCGTCGAGCTCGGCGGCGATTTTCTCGAGATGTTCGCGAGCGCGCGATTGCAGTTCGACGGCGGTGTCTTCGTCGAAGCCTTCAATGTCGGCGAGTTCCTCCATCTCGACAAAGGCGATTTCCTCGATGGACTCGAAACCTTCCGTGACGAGCAACTGGGCGACGACTTCATCGACGTCGAGCGCGGTCATGAACAGCTCCGTGCGCTCCGCGAATTCGCGCTGCCGGCGTTCGGACTCGTCGGTCTCGGTGACGATGTCGATCGACCATCCTGTGAGCTGCGAGGCGAGACGCACGTTCTGGCCGCGGCGGCCGATCGCCAGCGACAGCTGGTCGTCCGGCACCACGACTTCGATGCGCTTCTCGTCTTCGTCGAGCACGACCTTGGCGACTTCGGCCGGCTGCAGGGCGTTGACGATGAAGGTCGCCGCGTCGGGGTTCCACGGGATGATGTCGATCTTTTCCCCGGCCAATTCGGACACAACCGCCTGAACGCGCGATCCGCGCATCCCGACGCAGGCGCCGACCGGGTCGATCGAGGAATCTTTTGAGATCACCGCGATTTTGGCGCGGCTGCCGGCGTCGCGCGCGACGGCGGGAATTTCGATGATGCCGTCGTAGACCTCCGGCACTTCCTGAGCGAACAGCGCCGCCATGAAGTCCGGGTGCGCGCGCGACAGGCCGATTTGCGGTCCGCGGGTCTCGCGGCGAACGTCGTAGATGTAGGCGCGCGCGCGGTCGCCGAGCTGGAAGTTTTCGCGCGGGATCCCGTCGTTGCGGCGGATGATGCCTTCGGCGCGGCCGAGGTCGACGATGACGTTGCCGTATTCGACCCGCCGCACGATGCCGTTGAGGATCTCGCCGACGCGGTCTTGGAATTCTTCGAATTCGCGCTCGCGCTTGGCTTCGCGCAGGTTCTGCAGAATGATCTGCTTGCCCGACTGGGTCGCAACGCGGGAAAAATCCACCGGCGGCAGGCCGTCGATGAATTCGGTGCCGATCTCGGCGTCCGGGTCGAGTTTCTTGGCGTCGGCGAGCGTCATTTCGGCCGACTGGTTCTCGACCTCTTCGACCACCGTCACCACCCGTTTCATGTCGACCTCGCCGGTTGCGCGGTCGATGAGGGCGCGGACGTCCTGCTCGGCGCCGTACTGGGCGCGGGCGGCCTTTTCGTAGGCCATCTCCACGGAGCGGAAAACAATCTCCGGATCAATGCCGAGTTCGTCCGCCGCCGCCTTCGCGCGTTGGACCATCTCAAGCTTGTTGGCGCTGACGCCGATGGCCATGGTTTATCCTTCCTCGGTTTCTTCCGCGGCCGCTTTCGCGCCGCCGCGACGTTTGAGATCTTCCGCCACCAACGCGTCGGTCAGGACCAGTTTCGCGTCGGCGATCCAGGCGAACGGCAACACCGCCGTCTCGTCTTCGCCGGCGAGGTCGATGTGAACGTCATCCCCGTCCATCCCCGCGAGCGTGCCGCCGAACCGCTTGCGGCCCTCGACCATGCGGTCGAGCTCAAGCTTGGCTTCGTGGCCTTCCCAGCGCGTGAAATGCGCCGGCGTGGTCAGCGGCCGGTCGATGCCGGGCGACGACACTTCGAGATCCCATTCGTCCTGGAACGGGTCCTCGACGTCGAGCACCGCCGAGAGCGCGCGGCTCAACTTGGCGCAGTCCTCGACGATCATCGTGCCGTCGGGACGTTCGGCCATGACTTGAAGACGATTGGCCTTGCGCCCGCCCATGACGCGCACCCGCACGACCTCGAACCCGAGGTCGGCGGCGACCGGCTCGATCATGCCGAGCAAGCGGTCCTCGAAGGGCGTCTTCGACTTCATCGGCGCTGTCCGGCGCTCCGGTAACAAAAAAGCGGCCGGCCCGGAGGCCGCCGCTTATTGAGGTCATCGACCTCGATCAGCGATGTCTAAGCGGCATATAGCGCCGGACCGCCGCCGACGCAATGGCTTAGAGCCGAGCAAAATCCAGATAGGTCGGCGCGATGTCGCCGATGTTTTTTTTCTCGTAACGGGTCCGGACGTGGTCGGCGGGCGGCGCCCGCCAATCCGCAGCGCGCCGCGCGGTCCACGCGAAGTGCGGATGGCGGCGGACGAGAAACAACGTCCAGTCGACGTAGGACGCCACGTCGGTGGCGACGCGCAGCCGGCCGCCGGGCGCCAGCACGCGCGCGATTTGGTCGAGCGTGTCGGCCTGAATCAGCCGGCGCTTCCAATGGCGTTTCTTCGGCCACGGATCGGGAAACAACACGTACACGGTTTCAAGCGAAGCGGCGGCGAGACGGTCGAGCACGTCGCGCCCGTCGCCGCGGTGGATCCGCACGTTTTCGACGCCGGCGTCCTGAACCGCGTCCAGCGCCTTGGCGACGCCGTCGAGAAACGGCTCCACCCCGAGGAAGCCGACGTCCGGGTTGCGCCGCGCCTGCGCGGCGAGGTGCTCGCCGCCGCCGAATCCGATTTCAAGCCGATGCGCCCGCTTGCCCGGAATCAGCGACGCCGGGTCGAGGCGTCCGTCTTCGGGAAACTCAAGTTTGGGCAGCCATGTCTCGACGAGCGCGGCGCGGCGCGGCGACAGAGCGCGCCCGGCGCCGCGGCCGTAAAGTCGCCGGTCGCCGGGGTTGCGGTCAGCCCGCGAGGTCTTTGAGGTCG
Source organism: Alphaproteobacteria bacterium (assembly GCA_021776705.1). Lineage (GTDB taxonomy): Bacteria > Pseudomonadota > Alphaproteobacteria > Caulobacterales > Maricaulaceae > JAJFFL01. Next base: position 6,468 of record JAJFFL010000199.1, on the reverse strand, counting down.
TCGACGAGATCGGTCTTCTCCCAGGAGAAGCCGCCGTCGGCGTCGGGCGTTCGACCGAAGTGGCCGTAGGCGGCGGTGCGGGCGTAGATCGGCTTGGCCAGGCCGAGATGTTCGCGGATGCCGCGCGGGCTGAGGTTCAAGACTTCTTGAAGACGCGTCTCCAGGGCCGCTTCGTCGCAACGGCCGGAGCCGTAGAAGTCGACATAGACCGACAACGGCTTGGAGACGCCGATCGCGTAGGACACCTGAATCGAGCATTTGTCGGCGAGGTTCGCCGCGACGACGTTCTTGGCCAGGTAGCGGCAGGCGTAGGCCGCCGACCGGTCGACTTTCGTGGGGTCCTTGCCGGAAAAGGCGCCGCCGCCGTGCGGCGCCGCGCCGCCGTAGGTGTCGACGATGATCTTGCGGCCGGTGAGTCCGGAATCGCCGTCGGGGCCGCCGATCGTGAACGCGCCGGTCGGGTTGACGTAGAACTCGTCTTCCGGCGGCGCCCACCCCTCCGGCAGCACCTTGTCCACGTAGGGCCGCACGAGGTCGCGGATGTCGTCCTGGCTGAGTCCGGCCTTGTGCTGAGTCGAAACCACGACCGACGTCGCGGCGACCGGGCGGCCGTTCTTGTATTTCAGCGTCACTTGGCTCTTGGCGTCGGGCTCGAACTCCGGCCGGACTCCGGCGTGGCGGTCGGCGGCCATGAGACGCAGGATTTCGTGGCTGTATTGAATCGGCGCCGGCATTAAGACGTCGGTCTCGTTGGTGGCGTAGCCGAACATGATGCCTTGATCGCCGGCGCCTTCGTCCTTGTTGCCGGCCGCATCGACGCCCTGGGCGATTTGCGTCGACTGGCCGTGCACCCAGCAGTCGAGCGTCAGGTGCTCCCAGTGGAATCCGTCTTGTTCGTAGCCGATGTCTTTGACCGCGGCGCGCACGATCGTGTCGTAGTCGTCGATCGAGAATTTCGGTCCGCGGGTTTCGCCGGCGAGAACCACGCGGTCGGTCGTGGCGAGGGTTTCGACCGCGACGCGCACGTCCTTCGGGTCAAAGCCGTTCTTCATCGCGGCGTGAAAATAGGCGTCCACGACCTCGTCGGAGATTCGGTCGCAGACCTTGTCCGGATGGCCCTCGGACACGCTCTCGCTGGTGAAAATGTATTCGGAACGGGCCACGGACATCCCCTGCGCTGGGCGCACATAAAGGGTTCTTTATGTGCGAGCGGCGACGGCTATCCGATCACCGGGGCCGAAGCAAGTGCGCGGGCGGCCGCGCGGCTACTTCTTCTTGCCGTCGGCGAGCGCGCGAACCAGCTCAAGCACCTGACGTCGGACTTTGGCCTCTTTGATCTTGGCGAACGCCGAGGCCAGCGCGACACCTTCGGAGCTGTTGATGAAGTCGTCGACGAGCGGCGTTTGATCGCCTTCGGCGAACCCGGTCGCGACACCGCTCTCCAGGCCTTCGAAGAAGAAGCCGACGGGCACGTCCAGCACCTGCGAAATACGAAACAGGCGGCTCGATCCGATCCGGTTCGCGCCGCGTTCGTATTTTTGCACCTGTTGAAAGGTGACCCCGAGTTCTTCGCCGAGTTTGTCCTGGCTCAGCCCCAACAAGAGCCGGCGAAGTCGTACCCGCGAGCCGACATGAATGTCGACCGGGTTGGGCGTCTTTTCTTCGTCACTCATTTTTGGGTCCCACTGAAGCCGCTGCGACTCCTCAAATAAAAATTCGCGGAAGAACGCGTTTACAGGTTCAGCCGGTAGTATTGCGTCGCCCGCCTCCAATCAACCCTGCGGCGGCCATCAGAAACATTATAACCCAAAATCCGGCGTCGCCGATCAGCGCATAGACCGTTGGCGGCAACGCCGCCGGCAACGGCGCGTCAAGCACCGTTTCGGCGTAAATGGCGAGCGAGTCTTGCGTGCGCCCGTAGGCGTCGACGACCGCGGACGTTCCGCCGGAGGCGGCGCGGGCGAGCGGCAGACCCTCCTCGATCGAGCGGTAGCGCGACTGATTGAAATGCTGCCTCGGCCCGCTGGTGTTTCCGTACCAGGCGTCGTTCGAGACATTGAGAATCCAGCCCGGGCGGTCGGCCCCGCGCGGTGTGAAACCCGGAAAAATCACTTCGTAGCAAACCTGCGGCGCCAAAGACGGCGCGCCCGGAATGTCGAGACTCATCGGTCCCGGCCCGGCGGTGAACCCCGTGTCCACCGACGCGACGTTGCCGACGCCGAATTTCTTCATCGTCTCCGCGAACGGCGTGAACTCGCCGAACGGCACCAGCTTTTGCTTGTCGTAAATCGCCTCCACCACCGGCGAACGTCCGACCATGGCGAGCGCGATAAGCGAATTGTAGTACTTGGGCGCGATCGGATTGCTGACGTCGCGGCGCACCGCGCCGGTCAGCAACACTTGGCCGTCGCTGAGCGTATTGGAGATCGCATCCAGCGTCCGCGGCTCTTCGAGCAGCAACACCGGCAAGGCGGACTCGGGCCAGATCACGTGGGTGCGAGTCTCCAACCCGGACTCGCGGGTCAGGGCGAGATAGCGCGCCCGCACCACGTCGCGGTTTTCCGGCCGCCACTTTTCGTCCTGACTGAATTGGGCTTGGACGATGCGCAGCTGCACTTCGGTCGGGACCGCCTCCCCCGCCGCGGCGAGGCGGGCGGCGCCGCCGGCGCCGAGCGCGACGAACGCGGCGGCCGCCGCCAGAGTCGGCGCCAGGCGCACGCTCCAGCGCGTGTCGGGTCCGCCGAGCGTCGCCGGCGCGGCGAGCCCGGCCCAGGTCAGCGCGGTCAGGCCGTAGACCCCGATGTAAGCGGCGACCTGCGACACCGGTCCGCCGGCGGTCCAGACGTGCCCGGCGAGATTCCAAGGGAACCCGGTCAGCACATGCCCGCGGGCGTATTCCACCACCGAGAACACGACCGCGAGGACGAGGACGCGGCGCCAGGACTGCGACCAAAAACGGACCGCGGCCGCGGCCCCGATCGCCCAGAACAGTCCCAAGCCCAACGGCAGCAGAACGACCGCCAAGGGCGCAAGATAGGGATAGGTTCCCTCGACCAAGAACGCGTTGCCGACCCACCAAAGGCCGGCGAGAAAATAGCCGAAACCGAACGCCAGGCCGCGCCAGGCGGCGGCCCGCAGCGGCGCGGGGCGGGCCGCGGCGCCGTCGAGCAGCCAAACGAACCCCGACAGCGCCAGGGCGAGGACCGGCCACAGATGAAGCGGCGCGTGCGCCGCCCCGCCGAGCAGACCTAAGAGCGCCGCCACACCGCCGGCCTTCCAGCCAACCAGCTCCACGGCGCGGCGATAGAGACCCGAGATCGAGCCGACGGCGGCGGTTTTAAAGCTCACGCGTCGGGCCGCGTCGCCGCGGCCGGCGCGGCGCGGCGGTCGCGCACGATCAGTCGCTTGATGCGGCGCGGGTCGGCCTCCACGACTTCGAATTCAAGTCCGGCGGGATGCCGAAGCACCTCGCCGCGCTCCGGCACGCGGCCGGCGAGCGCGAACACGAGACCGCCGAGCGTATCGACTTCCTCGGTCAAATCGTCGAGCGGCAGCTTGCGGCCGGCCAGCTCTTCAAGTTCTTCGATCGTGGTGCGCGCGTCGGCGTCCCAACTTGTGGCGCTGCGCGCCCGGATGGTCGGCGTGACGGCGTCGTCGTGTTCGTCCTCGATGTCGCCGACGATCTCCTCCACCAGGTCTTCCAGCGTGGCGAGCCCGTCGGTGCCGCCGAATTCGTCCACCACCAGCGCCATGTGGACGCGGCGCGACTGCATTTTCAGCAGCAGATCGGCCGCCGACATGGACGGCGGCACGAACAGGATCGGCCGCAGGATCGAGGCCAAGATGCGTTTCTCCGCAAGCGGCACGCCGTTGTCGACGCCCAAAGCCAGGTGCTTCATGACGTCCTTGATGTGCGCCATGCCGAGGGGCTCGTCGAGTGTTTCACGGTAAACAGGCAACCGCGAGTGCGCCGCTTCGGCGAACAGGCGCGACAGCTCGCCGAGCGGGGTTTCAACTTCGACGGCGATGATGTCGGCGCGCGGCACCATGACGTCGTCGACCCGCAAGGACTCGAATTCGGCGGCGTTCTCCAGCCGCTCACGCGCGGCCGCTTCGCGCCGCGGGTTCGCCGATCCGTTGACGGCGGACGTCGGCGCGGCGACATCCGGCGACGGGCGCAGGAACGTGTTCCGCAACCGCGACATCCACGAAGTTCGACTGGCGGGATCAGACATCGACGGCGACTCCGTCGTCGGCGTAGGGGTCCGCGACTCCCAAGCGCGCCAGCGCCTGGCGCTCCAGATTCTCCATCACGTCGGCCTCTTTTTCCGACTGATGATCATAGCCGGCCAAATGTAAGTATCCGTGAACGACCATGTGGGCGACCCGGTCGCGAAGCGGAAGTCCTGAGGATTCCGCTTCTTTGACAACCGTTTCCAACGCCAAGATGACGTCGCCCAGCTCCGGTTCCGGCCCTTGGCGGGCGGGGAACGCGAGCACGTTGGTGGCTTCTTTCTTACCCCGGTAGGCGATGTTCAGCTCCTTGATGCGGGCGTCGTCGGCAAGCACCACCGACAGCGGCGAGTCCGACGCGTCGCCCATGACGGCCCGCGCCGCGATGACGGCGTCGGCGACCAGGGACTCCACGTCCTTGACCGCCGCCCGCCACGCGGGCTCTTGAACCACGACGTTCAGTTCGAGGTTCATCGTCGCGTCTTCCCGCGCTTTTGCGCGTCGCGCTCGTAGGCTTCGACGATGCGCCCGACGAGCGGGTGCCGCACGACGTCCTCGCGGCCGAATCGCACCGCGCTCACGCCTTCGACGTTTTCCAGAATCTGCAACGCGTGCGACAGGCCCGACGGCTGCCCGGAAGGCAGGTCGACCTGGCTCGGGTCGCCGGTGACCGTCATGCGCGACCCTTCGCCGATGCGCGTCAGGACCATCTGCATCTGGTTGACGGTGGCGTTCTGGGCCTCATCGACGACGACGAACGCGTTCGACAACGTGCGGCCGCGCATGAACGCCAGGGGCGCGACTTCGATCGAGCCGTCCTCACGCCGCTTGTCGACGACCGTCTGCCCCAGGCTGTCGCGCAAGGCGTCCCAGATCGGCAGCATGTAGGGGTCGACTTTCTCCGTCAGGTCGCCGGGAAGGAATCCGAGTTTCTCGCCAGCCTCGACCGCCGGCCGCGCCACCACCAGACGTTCGACCACGTGCGACGCGAGCAGCGAAGCGCCGTAGGCGACGGCGAGCAGCGTCTTTCCGGTGCCCGCGGGGCCGACTCCGAACACCAGGCCGCTCGTGGGGTCGGCGAGCGCGCGGATGTAGTCGAGCTGGCGCGGCGTCCGCGCCCTGAACGAACGGCCGCGCACGACCTGGATGACGCCGTCCTGCGGCAGGCCGGCCGGACGCCCGGCGCTGTCCATGTGCAGCGCCGCCCGGACCTCGTTCTCGCCGACGCTTCGGCCGTCGGCGAGTTGATCGTAGAGCGCCGTCAGAACGCGTTTTGCGGCCTCTCGCGCGCCGCCGCCGCCGGTCACCGTGACGGCGCCGCCCGGGGCCGCGAGCAGCACGTCGCACGCCTCTTCGATCAACGCGAGATGCCGGTCGTTGGCGCCGGCGAGCGACTTCACCAGATCGGGATCTTCAAAGTGCATCGTTTCGGTGGCTTCGCGCCGGCGTTTGGCCGGCGCGGGCTTGGTCGTGCGGGCGTTCACGCGGCCTCCGGCGTCGTCGCCGCCAACCGGCCGCTGAGACTGTTTTGGGACGCGGACTCAATGTCGACGTCGGCGATCTCGCCAAGCAGCGCCGACGGCGCATCGACGTGGACGGCCTGCAGATACGGACTGCGGCCGTGAAGTTGTCCCGGCGCGCGCCCTGGCTTGTCGAACAGCACCGGCAGGCGGCGCCCGACCTGGGCGGCGTTGAACGCGCGTTGCTGATCCGCCAGCAGCTCCTGCAGCCGCGCCAAGCGCTCGCTCTTGACCGCGTCGGGCACCTGGCCGGGCAACTCCGCTGCCGGCGTGCCCGGGCGGCGCGAATACTTGAACGAATAAGCCTGCGCGTGGGCGACACGACGGATGAGCGCCAGCGTCGCGTCGAAGTCGGCGTCGGTTTCGCCCGGAAAACCGACGATGAAGTCGCCGGAAAGAGCGATGTCGGGACGAAGCGCGCGCAGCCTGTCGATCTGGGCCAGATAGTCGTTGGCCGTGTGGCGCCGGTTCATGGCCTTGAGAATCGTGTCCGAGCCGGACTGCACCGGGAGATGCAGATGCGGCATCAGTTTCGGCTCGTCGGCGAAGGCGGCGAACAGGTCGTCGTCCATGTCGCGCGGGTGGCTGGTGGTGAAGCGGATTCGGTCGAGCCGGTCGATCTTGGCGAGATGGCGCACGAGGCCGCCCAGGCCCCAGACGCCCTCTTCGCCCGCCGGCGCGCGCCCATGGAAGGCGTTGACGTTTTGGCCGAGCA
>JAJFFL010000198.1 GCA_021776705.1 Alphaproteobacteria bacterium | reverse complement strand
GTCGGCGACCAGCGAGGCGACGCCTTGGCCGCCGTAAAAGCCCATGCGCTCAAGATCGACGGTCATGCGGCCGTCGCGAATCCGGGTCTTGAGCACGCTTTCGCCGATTTCGATGTCGCGCGCCTTGATCGACGTCGCGGTGACGTTGAAGTCGGCGTCGACGAGCTTCAGCGGCGTCAGGTCGATCGGTTCGTCGCTCCACGGCGGCACGCCGCCCGCCGCTCCGCCGGCGCCGCTTTCCGCGGCCGGCGGCATGTAGGGGGTCACGTCGAGCCGTCCGAGCGCCAACGCCCCGGTCAGGGCCGGCTTGTCGCCGGTGAGATCGACGCGAAATTCGCCGTCGCCCTTGATGTCGTCGAACTCGACGCGGGCGTTCTCGAACGCCAGCGCACGCGGGTCGCCGGAGGCCTGGCCGGAGATTTTGAAGCGCTTGTAGACGTCGCCTTCGGGCAGCGCCGCGTCGGCCGCGACCTCGGCCAGCCGCCGCACGGACGGCACGTCCGCGGCCACGTCGCCGGAAAACATCAGATCCTCCGACGCCAGGAATCGGCCGTCGAGATCGAGCACCGCAAGCGCGCCGCCGAGACTGGCTTTGAACGGCGCTTCGTCGCCGTCGAAGAACGCGCGCAGCGAGTCGAGCCGGACGTTGAGCGTGATCGGCTCGCCGTCGAGGCTCAGGCCGCCGTCCAGGTTCAAAGGCTGGTCCAACGCCGGCATGGCGAGCGCCAGGTTGATGTCGGTGAGCGCCCGCGCCGGGCCGCCCGAGCCGTCGGTGAAGGAGGCGGAGCCGTCGACGATCCGCACATCGCCCAGCGCGGCGTCGAGAGGAAGCGCCCCCGGTCGGCGCTTGAATCCGTCGCCGCCGCTCGGGCCGGCGGCGGATTCGGATGCGGCGAACGTCCAGTTGTTCGCCCCGTCGGCTTTGGTTTCGAGCGCGATCGACGGTCGCATGAGAACGAATTCTTCGACCTCGACCCGCCGTGAAATCAATGGCAGCAAGGCGACGCCGGCGCGCAATTCCTCGACTTCGGCGAAGTGCTCGGCCGCGAACCCGGGCGCGTTGGCGATCGTCACGTCGCTGGCCCGAGCTTGGATGCGGGGAAAGACGGCGACCGTGACCGGGCCTGAAATGGTCACGTCCCGGCCCAAGGCGTCGCGCGCGGCCGTCTGGACGCGCTCCTTGTAGACGCTTTCAGGTATCAGATTGGGAACGATGAGAACGGCGGCGACCAAAATGAGCAAAAGTACGCCGACGCCGATGAGAAGTTTCCGCATTTCGCCAAAATCCCGTGTTTCCGTCGCCGATGTTTGAAAGGCCAGGGTGACCATTTAGTGGCGGCGTGCTTTGATCGCCATGATAAGTCGGGCGCGGGGCTTGATGGGAGAGCGTGACTATGAAGACACCTGGATCGGTGACCTTGAGCCGACGCGACATTGTGAAAGGTCTGGCGACCGGTTCCGTCGTCGCTTTCGCGGCCGGCTGCGAATCCGTGCCGATCATCGTATCGGAAGACCAATTGGCGCAGATGTCGACTTCCGCCTGGGCGGACATCAAGGCGAGCGAGAAAGAGCTCACCGGCACCCGCTACAACACCCGGCTGCAGAACCTCGGGCAGCGCATCACGGCCGTGTCCGGCCTTGGGACCGCCGGCTGGGAGTACGCGGTATTTGATTCCGAGCAGAAGAACGCCTTCGTCCTGCCGGGACGCCAAGTCGGCTTCTACAAGGGAATCATGGATCTGGCGGACAACGACGATCAACTCGCCGCGGTCATGGGCCATGAGGTCGGCCATGTGCGCCTCAGGCACGCCGCGCAGCGCGCCAGTCAGGCGGGTCTGCTGCAGGCGGGCCTGCAGATCACCAGCGTGGCCTTGCAGGGCAGCGCGCGCCAGGATCAGATCCTCGGCGTCCTCGGGGTCGGCGCGCAATACGGCGTCATCCTGCCGTTCTCCCGCGACAACGAGCTCGAGGCCGACCGGATCGGCATCGACTACATGCACGCCGCCGGCTACCGGCCGTCCGCCGCCGTCGACTTTTGGCGCAAAATGGAATCAAGCGGCGGCGAACGGCCGCCGGAATTCATGTCGACTCACCCGGGACCGGGACGCCGCATCGAAGAGCTTCAGAGCTACATTCAAAGCAAGGGCTTCGCCTGAGGCCGAAGAACGAAACATCGGCCGACGCGCCATCTTGAACCCGCGCGACGCCGGGACTAGGTTCCCGCGCTTCGCGTGCGCCGCCTTAGCTCAGTAGGTTAGAGCGCTAGATTGTGGATCTAGAGGTCCCCCGTTCGATCCGGGGAGGCGGTACCATTTTTCTTCAAAGGGTTAGGTGAAGGCGGCCCTTCGGGGCCGCTTCGGCGAATTGGGCGACAGCTCGCCTGCCTGTTCACCCAAGATGCGAGTGCGACTATTCGTGGTTCAAGTCGGCGTTTGACGGGCCGCCCATCACGTTCGGCGACGCCAGATGTCTCCGTCCGGCCGTGCAGCCGGCGCGGCAGGCGGGACGGGGCTCGATGTCGCAACGACTGACGCGTTCCGAAACCGCGGTGAGCCGGTCTGCCCGCCGTCGCGAGTGTGGGCCGCCCGCGTCGCAGAACTCATCGAAGCTGAAGCAGTGCCGGCCGGCTGAAGCTCAATCACGGATCATGCTTGCGGTGAAGGCCGGAACGCCGCCATCACGACAGCGCCTACGACGTCGTCGCCGATCGTGCGCATGACGGCCGCGCGCTTCACATTTCGACGGTGAACAGGCGACAATTGCGCCGACGACTAGTCTTCAAGTCGCTCCGCAAGAGCAGCGACAGCGGCCTCAAGCTGCGAGTCCCGCCCAATGAGGGATTCTTGCAAGTCGCGTTCGACGAACACGTCCGGCGGTTGACCAGAACTGTCGAATGTCGCTCCTCCGTCGATCGCGGTTGCGTCGTAAGCGCCGACCGACATGCGGGTTCCGTCAAACAGCGTTCGGCTGGTTGAGCCTTTCACCCATCCGGCCGTGCGCGTTCCAACGATCGGGCCGATTTCGGCGGCACGAAACAGATGCGAAAAGCTTTCCGCCGCGCTCAAGACTTGCTCGTTTTGCACCAAGACCACCGGAAGATCGAGCAACGGCGTGCCGACGATCAACGGAAAAGGACCGGTGTACTTGTTCTGGTGATGGGCTGCGTATCCGGGTTGTCTTTGCAGGAAATCCAGGAGGACCGTCGATTCGACGCCGCCGCCATTGTTGCGGATGTCGAGTACCAGCCCGTCTTTCCGCAAGGCGTCGGCGCCCAATTCGACGCGCATGTTCTCGGTCGCTCCGCCGCCGATGTTTTGCAGGTGAATGTAGGCGAACCGGCCGGCGCTCAGGCGGTCGACGATTTGTTCATTGGATCGCACCCAATTTTCATACCGTTGATTGGACACGGCGCGATTGTCGAACAGCGAAAGCTCGACGTCGCGCTCGTCCCCATCTCGAGCGCGAACACGCGCCGACACCGCGTCTTCCTCTATCCCTGCAAGAATCGCGTTGATGTTGGTTGAGGCGTCGAGCTCATTCCCATCAAGTTCTAGAATTTCGTCTTCGGCGCCGATGGGAGTTCGAGAAGCGCCCATGACGCTGTGTTGAACCACGAAGCGACCTTCTCGCAGCTCTCTAGGACGAAAGTCGACGCCGAGTTCGCCGACGGAGTCAGACGGCCAGTTCGAGTCGCCCCAGATGTTGATGTGAGATGCGTTGAGTTCACCCAGCATCATGCGAGCCGCGACCATGAGGTCGTCGTCGTTCGCGGCGCCGGCGATGTATGGCCGGTATTTTTCGTACAGCTCGCTCCACCCTTTGCCGTTGAACGTCTCGTCGGCAAACAGCTCGCGATACAACAACCACGCGTGGCGCAGCCGCATGGCCCGGTGAACGCTTTCGTCGATTTCAAAAGCAGCGGCGATGTCGATCGTCGTCGGCTCGGACGCGTCGACGGCGAGGTGATGAAGCTTGCCGTTCGACAAAAAGTAGAGTTCGCCGCCGTCGCGAATGTCAGTGGCGAACTCCCTGCCGGTCACGACGAACCGTGGATCGGTGATTCCGCGATCGGTGATCGCGGACAGCCACAGACCCTGTTGACCCAGCACGGAACCGAAAAAGACCGCCGCATCGCCGCTCGGACTAACGCCCCGCAGCTCGAACACCGAATTCCGGGAGAGCAGCCACTCAACCGTCGCGTCGTCGTCCGAAATCGGTTCTCCGGATTCGACGGCCGAAACAAATCCTTCCGTCAACGAAATGCGAACCGCCTGTTCAAGATCGCGATGCATGGCGGTGCGAAGGAACAGTGAGCCTGCGTCGCGAGTCCACGTCAGCCCGGAATCGCTGATGTTGGGAAAATTGGTGATTCGCACGGCGTCATGGTCGGAACTGAGCGCGACGACATGGAGGTTTGAAAAGTAATTCTCATCGGTCGCCATATACGCAATCGCCCGGCCGTCGGGAGACCATGTGAACATCGGATTGATCATGAATTGCAGGGCGATCGACTTCGTTTCGCCGCTTCGCGCCGTCGCCATCAACCCGTCGGTTCCGACGGCGTAGGCGAGCCAATCTCCGTCCGGACTGTATTGAAGCTGATGTTCTCGTGCTTCATTCCGGGTGACCCTGCGTTCGACGCCGGAGCTCCGATCGAAGGAGTAGACATCGAAGAAGTCATCTCGCAGCGCGGAATAGGATACCTCATCCCCGTCAGGGCTGATTGCGACGGCGATTTCCACTTCCGGGGTGTTCGTGACGCGCTCCAGATCGTCTTCCTGCAGGTCATAGACGAACACGTCGCCGTTGATCACGATTGCGGCAAATCGCTGATCGCCTGAAACGGCGAACTCAGAAATTGAGTCGAGCGTCTCCGGTTCCGGTGCGGGCGTTGGTCGCGCCGGCAGGGAAACATCAATAAGGCGCGGAGCCGAGTCCGGATCGTCGATCCGCCAGAGCTTGAATTTCCGTTCGAAGACGATGGTCCCGTCCGCTGAACTGGTCGGCCACAACACGCGGCCCTCATCGAACGTGGTGACCTGACGCCGTTCCTCACCAAGCAGGCTCTGGTAGAAGATGTTTTCAGCGCCGTTTGCCGCTCCCTCGTTCGAAACGAAATAAAGACCGTCACCGCCCGGCGACCACATCGGCCACGAGTCTTTTCCGGGATAGGTCGTCACTCGACGGGCCTTGAGCTCGTCCGGGTCGGCCGATTTGATCCAAATGTCGGTCGAGTCATCTGTCCTCGGACCCATGCGCCACCATTGGCGCACGCGATCGTTGGCGTTGAACGCGATGGATGACCCGTCCGGGGAGGGGGCGACGTTGTATTCGCCCTCGTAGCGAGAGCGGCTCACAGGAACTGGCGTTCCGCCGGCGGCAGGGACCGCAAACACGTCGTCGTACCCAGAAATGTCGCTGCGCGAACTAGAGAAATACACGATGGAGCCATCGGGGCTCCAGCTCTCGGAAACGTCGCAAGCGCCGTGATACGTCAGCCGACGTTCTTCCCGGGTTTCAAGATCCAGAACATAGACATCGCATCCGCCCGACCGCGTGCTCGTGTAGGCGAGAGCGTCGCCCTTCGGCGACAATCGGGGCGAACTTTCGGTGGCGTCGTGTGAGACGACGCGTTCCGCCGCGCCCCCATCTGATGAGACAAGATAAATGTCGCCGCCTTGAACGAACGCGATCTGGCGTCCGTCGCCGGAGATGCTCGGTTGGCGAAGCATCGGCTCCCGCGCGCCGTCTTGAGTGGCGGCCTCGCTGCAGTGGACCAGAGATGCGGCGACAGCCGCGAGGATTGATGCTTGGAGGATATCGGCGTGTGAGCGCATGCGATTCGACCCGGTCGATGTTCGACGCTGAACCAGCGTCACTGTGCTGGATCACTACGCGAACCAAGGAAAAATCGGCATTCAAGAATTATTCAAGAAATCGGAAAGCGAACGCTTTGACGCAGATTAATTTTCTTTCACGCGCAGAATTCAAACTGTCGTTGATGCCGTCAGGCGACTATCGTGAACCGCCCCCTGGGGTGAGGTCCGTATGAAGATCATTCAAATAGGCGATTGCAAATTTACGCCGGCGCTGAATCAAATTGAGCGCGCGAGCGCGACCATTCGATTGGAGAAACGCGTCGCCGACGTGTTGAACGAACTCTTGCGACGGCGTGGCGAGGTCGTGTCGAAGGATGAGTTGCTGGATCGAGTGTGGGGCGGCGCGTTCGTCAGCGATCACTCCGTTGCGATCTCGATAAGCGAACTCCGTCGCGCTCTCGGAGACGATGCGAAGTCCCCTCGGTACATTCAAACCGTTCCCAAACGCGGGTATAGACTTCTGGTCGACGGCGACATGGTCGACGCCCGTGCCGCTCCGAACGTGAATGCACGAATTGAGAGTGCGCAGCCGGCGGCCGTCGGAGGGAATTTCGTTCGCTGGCGCTCCGCTGTGGCGGCGTGCTCCATGGCCGCCGTCGCAGCGACGGGGTTGGTTGCAGGTTTCGGCGGCCCGAGTGAGCAATCTACATTTCGGGAACAAAATCCGATTGTCTTCGCCGACATTTGCTATGGCGACTCGGGCAGCCAGGTTGAAGACATGGCCTACGGATTCGCCGAGATTTTTTCGGTTTCACTTAATGCGGCTTCCAACCGTCCGATAATTCGCAGGCGAAACGCCCACATCGACAATGAATCGAATCGAGCATGGAAAACCGCTCTGTTGGCCGACGGCGGCATACCGCTTTGGATCGACGGCGCGTTGATCCAAGCTGGCGACGAATTGATCCTCACGTTGGAGCTGAGACGCGCGAGCACGGACGAGGTCGTTTGGAGCAGGCGATACCCTGTTGAGACGTCAACGGTGGACTCGGTGGCGCGCCTGGCCGCCAGTGAAGCCGCAGCGGCGGCCCGAGACGACCTGCCCTTCGCAAGCCATGCGCCGGTGGGCGAAAGCTGACTCGCGCTTCGAAACACTCCTGAAAGTCTCCAGACGAGCCGGCTTGGGTTCAATTGCAAGCCGCTCAATTCGCTCGGCAATTCAACAGGGTGAAACGTCGCCTACAAATTCTTGAACGAATGCTGAGGACGTCAGGACGTCGGCATGCTTCGAAGGCGGCGCGCCAAGCCGTCTTCGCGGGCGCTGCAGAGCCATCGCACAGGCATTGTCGAGATTTGACGTGATGCACCCGAATCCGTTCGTTCCCCTATTTGGACAAACGCAGATCATTCGCGTTCTTCGTCGAGCGGCGCTTGCCTGCGGAATGGCTGTTGTCTCGGCGCACCTGTTTGCGCCCCAGTCATGGGCCGAGCCCTTCGAGTCCGACTCGGGTCCTCCGCCGTCGGGCGTTTATGAGTTGGATCCCAATCACGCACATCTGTACTTCTCGGTGAACCACCTCGGCTTTTCAAAGATCGTCGGCCGGTTCAATTCGTTTCACGGCAAGATTGAGATCGATGCGTCACATCCTGATGCGAGCGTTGTCGCCCTTGAAGTCGACGTTGGCAGCATCGACACCAACAACGCGGTGTTGGACGAGATCTTGCGGGGAGCCCGTTTTTTTGACGTCGAGAAGCATCCGGTCGCAAATTTTTTGAGCGATCGCGTTGTGAAGTCCGGCGGTTCGATGCTCGAAGTGACGGGTGACCTGGAGTTGAACGGACGTCTTCGCTCGATTGATGCCGATGTGTCGTACAATGGGCACGGGCGCAATCCGTACGAGCCGGTCTATATTGTTGGTTTCAGCGCCGACATCGCGCTGCAGCGCTCCGAATGGGGCTTGGGCGCGTTTGAAGACGCAGTGGGCGACGAAGTCTCGGTGATCCTCGAGGTCGAGTTCGTTCGTTCGCTCGAATCTGTCGAGCCCAATTCGGAAGTCTCTCCTGATGAGTAGGATGACCCGGCGCGTACTCTTCGAAGGAGCGTGCGCCTCCGCCGTGGGCCACCTTTATGGGCGCCACCGGACCAGTTGTGATCCGTCGTTGGAGACGGAAGAGGGGCCGTTCTTTCCCGTCGAAGACATCCCGCCGACCAACGACCTCACTCGCGTCGCCGAAAAAGAATCGATCGCCCTCGGGGACGTCATCTATGTGGCGGGCGCCGTGGTCGACTTCGACTGCGTCCCTGTGCCGGGCGCTGCGGTTGCGATTTGGCAAGCCGACCGGAACGGACGATATCGCCATCCTGATGCGGAAGGGCAGGACCTGCTGGATCCCAGCTTCTCATATTTCGGGAGAACCCTGACCGACGAAGAGGGCCGCTACGTCTTCAAGACCATTCTCCCGAAGCCATACATTTTCGAAGGTTTGCACAGAGCGCGCCACATTCACTTCGAGATCGTGCGCCAGGGCTTCGATCGCCGAGTTTCAGAAATGTATTTTCCAGGCCACGACGACAATCGGCGGCGGCGGGGCGACGACGTGTGGCGTTCGCGAGATCCAGCGCGGCGCGCCGTTTTGATTTCATCCAGGATGAGCGAACCCCAGCGTGATGCGTTCCGCATCACTGAGCGCGGCGCGCCTGCGTTCTGCATGAACTTCCAACTCTCATCTGATCTTGCCCTTCAAACGCAGCCGGGTTGAATGCGCCTTTGGGCTGTTTTGAAGGAGGATCAGTTGTCGCGAGAACGCTGCAGGCCGGAAGGGGCGTGATCCCGTTTCTCGTCCGAAGGGGATTTGAATCTGGCGGTCATCGGACGCCCCCAGCGGGCGTCCCCAGCGGGCGTCCCTCAAGCACTTCGTTCTTAGCGCGCAGGAGCGCGTTTTTTTGCGGGCGTTCGCCAACCAAGACCCGTGTGCGGCGGGAGCGGGTCGCAATCCCCGCTTGCGTCATACATCGCCGTTTGATCTCGCGTTCAGTTTTGCGGCGCCGCCGAGCGCCACATCTTCTTCGAACGTCCGCAGGACGACTGCCTTACGCGTGCTTGCGACCGTCTCTACGGGATTGATTTGCGCGTCGAAAACATCACCGAACTCATCGGTGTCTCGGGTGCGAGGCTTGGCCAGGAAACAGTCTTCGCCGCCGTCCTTTCATCCGTGCACAACCTATTCAACTTCAATCGCGACCTCGGCTCACGACCCGACTTCCAATCCCGACGCACGGTCGCGCTGAACGCGCGGCGCCAGCTTGCGGCGGCCTGGGCTTGTTGGTCGAGGCGACACTCAAGCGGGTCGATCGCCTCCGACAACGCCCCCATTGGTCGTTCTTCCAGCCGCTCACTCCAATCTCATTCTTCGAAAACCAATGTTCTCGGATTGATAGTTGTCGACTCGCAGGCCGGCGATCGACCCGTCCGCGGCCCGTTCGAAGCGAACCGTGTGTCCGAGCCACCACGGCGGGCCGGGGCGGAAGTAATCCGGCTTCGTCGGAGTCAGGGCCATGGGTTCATACCCGACGCTCTTGGCGACAAGACGGTCCTCTTGAACCTCGATCGTCAGCAAGCCTCCGAAGTCGACGTTGGCGTAGTAGCCTTCGAACTCTCGCAGCGACGCGGGGTCCGATCCCTGTTCGGATTCAATCCGCTCGAAAACTGTCGGCTCGCCGGCGTCGACCTGGACGATCATGCGTTCGGACCGCGGCGCGCCCTCCGGTTCGAAGCGCACCGAAACCGGTGAAGACGATCCGACGAACGTGTAGGCGTGACGGTTCACCGGCGCCATCGGGGTTTCCGATTCCGGGCCGCGCCAGTAGGTCACCACGCCATCGTTGTCGTAGATTCGGCGAATGAAATTTGACGACCAGTAAGTTCCGGATACGTGAGTTCGCTCGGCGGGAGAAAGCTCGACGACCTCTTCGCGAACAGCGTCCGCACCGTCGAATTTGTCGGCCTCGTCCGCGAACGTCATGTCATCGGCGAGGAGAATGTCGGCGACCTGGTCCGATATGGTGAAGGGATCAAGCAGCGGTTCCGTCGGATAGGCGTTCGCGAAGGCGACGATTCCGAAGCGCTGCTCGGGAAAGTACGACAGCGCGGTCAGGTAACCTCCGACGTTTCCGGAACCGCGGTAGAAACCCAGCCCGTTGCGATCCAGCCGCACCACTCCGAATCGCTGATTGACCTCGGACCCGTCATTCAGCCGCCCGGGCTCTTCAAAAATGCGCATCAGCCCTGAATCGGCGAGGGGGCCGTCGGAAAAACCTCCGACCCACTTCGCCATGTCCTCGATGGTCGAGTAGACGTTCGTCGATCCCATCGCGGACTGGGTCACGGGGGAGCGTATGAAAACGCCGTTCCCATCCTGCGCATAGGACTGGGCGAGATTGGGAATGACGGCGTAGCCGTCGCGAACGATCCTGGTTTCGGTCATGCCGGCGGGTTCGAAAAACGCCTCAGCGATCCATTCCTCAAACGGCTGACCTGTCACCTGCTCGACCACGATCGCAAGCAACATGTAGTTGCTGTTTGAGTAGAGCGATCGTTCACCCGTCGGGAAGCTGAGGTCTGTGTCGGAAAATATGACGTTCTTGAGTCGATGCTCCGTGAAGTCGTCGCCTTCCTTCAAGCCTGCGGCGAACAACAGTTCCGCGGGGCTGCGCAGTCCGCTCGTGTGCGCAATCAAATGACGCAGCGTGATCGGCGTCCCGTGGTCATGCAATTCCGGAACGTACGTGCGAACATCGTCATCAAGCGAAAGCCGACCCTCGGCGGCGAGCTTTGCAACCGCGAGCGCGGTGAAGTGTTTGGACACCGACGCGATCGGGAACACGGTGTTCGTCGTAAACGGAATTTGATGTTCGATGTTGGCCAATCCGTAGGCGGCGACGCCAAGCACGTCTCCGTCTTTCACAATCGCGATTGCGCCTCCCGGAGAGTCCGGCGTGTCCCATTGTTCCCACAGCCTATCGACTTCTGGAATTGTCGGTGGTGCGGACGCGGCGGCGGCGCGGCTCTCGAGCCCCGTCGCGGCGATCAGCGCCGATGCCGCAACCAAGACCAACTGACATCTAATGTGACGGAACATAGAACCTCCCGATGACCAGGGAGCCAATTCCGTCGAACCCAATCGTTTTCATTTAATCAGATCGAAGCGCGCGGTCGGAAGCAAGCATCAATCGACGCTCTGACAACATCGTTGAGAAGGTCGGAATCGATCATGTCGCCGTTGGTGCGGACTTCGATGGCGGCGGCGGCGGCGACTGGAACAATGCGTCAGAGTCTCGTGTCTTGACGAAAAAACTGCCGTGTCGGGAACACTCTGAAGACGACATCGCGAAGATCTGGGGCGGCGCCAAACAAACACCTCCGAACGCGAGCGAACATAGCGGCACAAGATTGTGGACTTAGAGGTCCCCTGTTCGATCCGGGGAGGCGGTACCATTTTCAGGGCGACGCGTGCTAGCAAGGCGGTCATGGACCGTCGCCCCTCCTTGTCATGAGCGATCGCTCGGCCCTTGTCGTCGGCGGCGGGCTCGCCGGCCTGTCGACGGCGCTGGAACTCGCCGGCCGCGGCTGGCGCGCGGACGTGTTCGACGCCGGCCCGATCGGACGCGGCGCGAGCTGGGCTGCCGCCGGCATGCTCGCGGCCGCCAAGGATTGCGCGCCGCGCGTCGGCCGGCACCCGCATCTCTACGAATTGGCGCAGGAAAGCCGGAGGCTGTGGCCGGACTGGGCGGCGCGCGTGGCGCGCGACTCCGGCCAAAACCTCGACCTGAGGCTCGACGGCGGCCTGACCCCGGCGTTCGACGCCGCTGGCGTCGCCGACCTTGACGCCTTCGTCGCCGCCGCACGCAACGCCGGCGCGTCCGTCGAGCGCCTTGACGCCGCCGCGGCGCGCAAAAAGGAGCCGGCCTTGGCGCCCGACGTCGCCGGCGCGGTGTTCGCGCCGGAGGAAGGCCACGTCGACAGCCGTGCGTTGGTCGACGCCCTGGCCGCCTGCTGCCGCGCCGCGGGCGTCTCGCTGCACGCCGACGCCGACGTAAGGGCGGTGACGCCCGGGAGTCCGGCCGGGATCGAGGTCGTCGTCGGCGGCGATCTTCACCGCCTCGACGCGGACGTGGTGGTTCTCGCCGCCGGCTGGCGAACGCCGGCCTTCGGATTGGGGCCGAAGGTCATCGGTCCGGTGAAGGGGCAGATCTTTGCGATCATCGACGTGCCCGCCGGCCGTCCGGCTCACTTGATCCATGCGCCGCTGGCTTACGTCGTGCCGCGGTCGAACGGGCGCTTGCTCGTCGGCGCCACGGAAGAGGCGGGGCGGAGCGACGCCGGCGTCGACCCGGTGGCGATCGCGCTGCTGCGGGCGGCCGCCGAACGGGCGCTCCCGGGGCTCGCGCTCGGCCAGGTCGAAAGCGCCTGGACCGGCGTCCGTCCGGGAACGCCCGACGGGGCCCCGGTGTTGGACTGGGTCGCCGACGGCGTCCTGATGGCGGCCGGCCACCACCGCAACGGCGTGCTCCTGGCGCCGGCGAGCGCTGGCATCGTCGCGGATCTCGTGGACGGCCGCCGCGGCGCGCTGGCGCAACACTTTTCGGCGTCTCGGTTTATGGCCGAAGAGGCGCGTTAACGCGCGGTTAGGCGGGACCCGCGAGTCTGGGATTTCGATCGGATCGGGACCCCATGGCCGAACCCAACGCCGCCGTTTCCTCCGCGCTTGCGGCCGCCGCCCGGGCGACCGGCGTTTCGGCGTCGTTCCTGACCGCCACCGCGCGCCGGGAAAGCGGCTACGACGCCGACGCCAAGGCCGCGACGTCGTCGGCGTCCGGCCTGTTCCAATTCATTGAAAGCACCTGGGTCGAGACTCTGGCCCGCCACGCCCATCGCTTCGGCTTGGGCGAGGATCTGGCCGCGTCGGCGGCGCGGGTGTCTGGCGGGTCGGCCGAGGCCGCCGAGCGCGATCAAGTTCTGGCGCTCCGCTTCGATCCCAAGGCCGCCGCCTTGATGGCCGGCGCTCTGGCCCGCGACAACGCGGATCGGCTGAAGGCGGCGCTCGGTCGCGCCCCGGCCGACGGCGAATTGTACGCCGCGCATGTGCTGGGGGCGGGCGGCGCGGCCCGTCTGATCGACGCGGTCGCCGCCGACCCGGAACAAAGCGCCACGGCGCTGTTCCCCGCCGCCGCCAACGCCAACGCCGGGCTGTTTCGCGACGCCGGAGCCGAGGTGACCGTTCGCCAACTGCTGACCAAGCTTGCGTCCGCCTGGGGCGCGCCGGCCGCCGATGGCGCGCAAGACACCTCCGCGACCCGACGTCCGTCGCAACCGCGGCCCTTGGCTCCGCCCGATCGATCCAGGTTGTGGAGCTTCCGCGGCGCGCCGGCGCTGCGGCTGACCGGCCCCGTGCTCGCCGCCTTGGCCATGCTCGACGCGCCGAAGCGTTCGCGAGACGGATAAGAGCCGCGCGCCGCAATCGAAACCTTTCGTTAAGCGACGCGCTAGACCGTCAGTCGGCTGCGGACGTGAGAGAGGTTGCGCGATGAGCGTCGCAATCATGCGGGCGCGCCTGACGCCGGAAGACATCGCCCGCCTGGTCAAGGGCGCGACGGGCGAAGAGCGCGCCGACGCCGCCCGCAAAGTCTGCTTCAAGATCGGTGACGCGTGCTTGACCGATGCGGAGCGGGACGCCGCGCGTCAAGTGCTGGCGTTCATGGCCGAAGACGCGGCGGCGACGGTTCGTCACGCTTTGGCCACGACCCTCAGGAATTCAGCCAATCTGCCGCGCGACATCGCGCTGAAGATCGCGCACGACATCGACGACGTCGCCGCGCCGCTGATCGCGGATTCGCCGGTGCTCACCGACGACGACCTTGTCGCCTTGGTCCGCGCCGGATCGGTCCGCAAACAAGTTGCGGTGGCGTCGCGCATCGAAATCACGACACCGGTCGTGCGCGCCGTCGTCGAGGTCGGCGCCGAGGCGGCGGTGGCGCGAATCGCGCGCAACGACGGAGCGGAATTCGACCGAACGGCCTACGAGGTCGCGCTGGAGCGCTTCGGCGATCGCGGCGCGGTGGTCGACGCGTTCATCGATCGCGCCGAACTGCCGGCGTCCGTGGCCGAGCGCCTTGTGACGCTGGCGACGGACGCCGCGTTGAACCGGCTGGCTCGGCGCCACGCCCTGCCGCCGCAACTCGCCATCGAACTTTCCGGCGGCACGCGCGAACGGGCCGTCATCGACGTGCTCGACCAAGCCGGCTGCGCGGCGGACGTACGACGCTTCGTGCAGCAACTGAGTCTCAACTCCCGGCTGACGCCGTCGCTGGTGCTGCGCGGTCTTTGCCAAGGGCACATGAAGTTCTTCGAGTGCGCCATGGCCGAACTCGCCGGTCTGCCGCCGGAGAAGGCGTGGGTGTTGATTCACGACGCCGGCCCGTTGGGGCTGCGGGCCATCTTCGAGCGGGCGAACATGCCGATGCGGATTTGTCCGGCCGCGCGGGTTGCGATCGAGACCTATCACGACCTGGAGCTCGACGGCCGGCGCGGCGACCGCGCGCGATTCACGCGAACCATGATCGAACGCCTGCTGTCTCGCTCTCTCGGGCTCGGGCGCGACGACAAAGAATACCTACTGGAGAAACTCGACGCCTTGGCCGAGAGCGCGGCGGGCGAAGCGGCGAGCGCGACGCGCCGGCCCTCGACGCCGCATGAAGCGGCCTAGGCGGCGAGAGCCCGGGCGACGCGACTCTCCAATTCGGTCAGCAGCAGCTTCCCGACCGGATGGTCTTCGGTGCGCACGCCGTCGCGCACGGCGGCGCGAATGGCTTCCACGTGGGCGCGCACCAGCGACGCATCGGCGTTTTTGCGAAGCCCCTCGGTTTCGATCAGCCGACAGAACGACGCCGCCAGGCGAGTCACCAACGGAAACTCGTACGTCGATCCGAGGCCTTTGATGTCGTGCGCGGCCCGGAACAGGGTTTCTCCCGCTTCGCCGGCGACCGGGCCGCCGGCGAGCGCGGCGTAGGCGGCTTCCAGCTTCGCCACCTCTTCGTTCATCCAATCGTCGAACTGGTGCGCGAGCTGCTTCAGCGCCTGCTCGGCGCGGGCGACGGCGCGTTCGTCGAACTTCGGCAACTGGCCGCCGGTCTTCACCTTGAGCATGTTCGGCGGGGTGATGACTTCGAGCGGTTTTTGCTTGGTCATCAGGCGGCTCCTTGTTGCGGGTCCTCGTCGCGACGCGGCGGGCCATGGTAGTTGGAATCCATGCGCCGGCGGCGATCCGGACCGAAGAATACGGGAGTGCGCACGAACTGGCGCGGGCGGTCGATGACGACCTCAAGCCGACGGTAGAGGGACGCCGCGGAGACCGGCTTGGCGAGAAATTCCGTGACACCGGCGTCGCGCGCCCGGGCCACCAGCGCGACGTCGGCGGCACCGGTGAGCATGATCACCGGAAGATAGGGGTTGCGGCCGCAATCTTTCGCCCGCACCGCACGGATCAGGTCGAGACCGTCGATCGGCTCCATAAGATGGTCGGTGATCAGCAGGTCCACGGAGGCGTCGTCGAGAATGCGCATGGCGTCGCCGCCGTTCTCGGCTTCAACCACGTTTTCCGCCGAGAACGAGCCCAGAATCTGGCGAATGACGCGCCGCATGTTGGCGTTGTCGTCGACCACAAGAATTCGGATTTTCGACAGTGAGCCGTCGCCCGCCATCGTTCAACCTCGCCCGCGCCTCGGTTTCGGTAGCGAAGCATCGTCTCGGCAAGGTTAATTCGGAGTGAAACCGGGCCGTTTCAGTGGGCGAACTGCTCGGTCAGCATGCGTTCCTCCAGCGCGCGACCGTCGTCGAACAGCATGGTCAGGCTGAGGCTCGAGTCCTCCTCGACCTCGACATAGGTCACGTCGCGAAATTCTTGGTTGTCCGCGGTGGCCGACACCGGCCGCGACTCCGGCTCGATGACGTCGAACCGCACCTTGGCGTCGTGGGGGAGCAGGGCGCCGCGCCAGCGCCGCGGCCGGAAGGCGCT
>JAJFFL010000197.1 GCA_021776705.1 Alphaproteobacteria bacterium | reverse complement strand
GTCCCGGGTCTGCGCCGCATCATTGCATGCTGCGGCGCGCCCGGGATGACGGGGAGTGGGCTGCTGGGGTCCGGTTACCAAGAACCCACGTCGTCCCCTCCTGAGAACTAGCCGCCGGTCGCCGGCACGTGCGGCGTGGATCAAAGCGGCGCGGGCTGACCGCCGATCTGCGTCGTGCGGCATGACGCCGGCGTCGCGGCGCGCTAAGTCCGGCGCCATGAGGTTTCACGCCGACGCCCCCGCCTTCACCGATCCCGGCCTCGACCGCGCCGACGCGCTTAGGCGCGCGCCGGACAAGATCGCCGCCCTGCTGGCGCGGCCCGACGCCCGCGTGCACCCGTTCTGGCGCGCCAGCCCGTATCTGGTGCGCGGCGACGCCCAGGCGGTGGCGGCGGCGTTCTCCGGCCCGGAGGCGCCGCAGCCGGACGCCTTCACCGTCTTCCTCGGCCTCGACGGCGACGCCGGCGTGTTCGCGCGCAGCTACGGCGGCGACGCGCCGCCGCTCGGACTGACGGCGGCGCTCGGCGCCGGCGATTTTCCCGACTTGCGCCGCGCGATCGGCGCCGTGGCCCCGCGCGACGCCGCGATCCTCGGGACCGCCCGGTCGCTGTTCGCGTGGCACCACAAGCACCCGTTCTGCGCCAACTGCGGCGGCGCGACGCAATCGGCGCTCGCCGGCTGGAAGCGAGTCTGCGGCGCATGCGGCGCCGAGCATTTTCCGCGCGTCGACCCGGTCGTGATCATGCGCATCGAGCACGACGAACGCGTGCTCCTCGGCCGGCAGGCGAGCTGGCCGCCGGAGATGTGGTCGTGCCTCGCCGGCTACGTCGAGCCGGGCGAGACGCTCGAGGACGCGGTGCGGCGGGAGACGTTCGAGGAGGCGGGCGTCGAGGTCGGCGCCGTCGCCTATGTCGAGAGCCAGCCGTGGCCGTTCCCGTCGTCGATGATGATCGGCATGGCGGGCCAGGCCCTGACGCACGACATCCGCATCGACCCGCACGAGCTTGAGGACGCGCGTTGGTTCACGCGCGACGAGGCGCGGCGGATGATGTCCGGCGGCGACGCCGTCGTGCCCCGCGCCGCGGCGATCGCCTACCACCTCTTGCGGCGCTGGACGGCGACGTGAAAAGGGCCCGCGTCGCCGCGAGCCCTTTCCGGCATGTCGGTGTCTGCGGCGAGACTAGGCGTCGACCGGCTCCGGCTTCGTCCACGCGTTGGGCTTGAACGCGGCGTCGACCGGCGTCGCGGCGATGTGGTTTAGGTAATTCGAAATCGTCTTGTGGGCGACGCCGAGGATCACCTCGATGACGTTCGCCTGGGTGTAGCCGGCGTCGAGGAAAGCCTGAACGTCGGCGTCGCCGACCCAGCCGCGTTCGCGCGTCACCTTGCCGGTGAAGCTGCGCAACGCCTCGAGTTTCGGGTCGGCGAGAGCCTCGCCCTTGCGCAAGGCGTCGATCACGTCGGCGTCGACGTTCACGCCTTGGGCGAGCGTCGAATGCGCGGCCATGCAGTAGTGGCACGCGTTTTCGAAACTCGTGGCGAGATAGACGACTTGCTGCTCGTGCTTGGTGAAACTGGTTTCGCCGTAGATGTCCCCGAGCGTCGTGTACGCCTTCAGCGCCGCCGGCGAACCGGCCAGGGCGGCGTAGAGGTTGGGGACGAATCCGAGGCCCTTCTTGGCGCCGTCAAGGATCGGGCGCGACGCCGCCGGCGCGTCGGTCTCATTGAACAAAGTGATGTCGGTCATGTCGGTCCCTCGATTGTGATGAGGACGTCAGGTCCCCGTTCGCCGACACACATGGGGTCTCGGCGCGCCGTTGGCTCTCCTGTTCACCGCGACGTGATCGCCGCCGATCGACGGAATTCAGACCCGCGCGGCGCGCCCCGGATGGGCCGGGTAGGTTCCGACGATCCGGAATTCGGAGCAGAAGAACTTCAGCTCTTCGAACGCCAGCTTCAGCGGCGGGTCGTCCGGGTGGCCCTCGACGTCGGCGTAGAACTGGGCCGCCGTGAATTGGCCGTCGACCAGATAGCTTTCGAGCTTGGTCATCGAGACGCCGTTGGTGGCGAAGCCGCCCAGCGCCTTGTAGAGCGCCGCCGGCACGTTGCGCACCCGGAACAAGAACGAGGTGACGCACGGCTCCGCGCCGGGCGCCGGGACGGCGGGCGCGCGGGCCAGGGCGATGAAGCGGGTGGTGTTGTCGGGGTCGTCCTGAACGTCGGCGGCGAGCACCGTCAGGCCGCAGATCTCGCCGGCGAGCCGCGAGGCGAGCGCCGCGCGGGCGGGGTCGCCGGCTTCCGCGACCAGCCGCGCCGCGCCGGCGGTGTCAAACGCCGTCTCCGTGGTCCAGCCGCGGGCGCGGATGAAGCGCCGGGCCTGGGCGAGCGCCATCGGATGGCTGGCGATCGTCGTCACCGCGTCGAGCGCCGCGCCGGGCGGCCCAAGCACGAAATGGCGCACCGGCGAAAAGTGCTCGGCGACGATGTGCAGCGGCGACTCGGGCAGCAGATGGTGGATGTCGGCGACGCGGCCGGCGACGGCGTTTTCGACTGGGATCATGGCGAGGTCGGCCCGCCCCTCCTCGACCGCCGCGAACGCGTCCTCGAACGTCGGACACGCCAACGGATCCAGGTCCGGGTGCGACTCCCGGCACGCCAGATGGGAGAACGCGCCGGGCTCGCCTTGAAACGCGATGCGGCCGGTCACGCCGTCTCGCCTTGCTGCTCGAACCAGCGCGTGGCGCGGGCGAGATCCGCCGGGGCGTCGACGCCGAACGGCGCGACGTCGATGAGCGCGGCGTCGATTCGCATGCCGTTCTCGAGCGCCCGCAGCTGCTCCAGCCTTTCGCGGCGCTCCAACGGCGACGGCGGCAGCGCGGTGAAGCGGCGCAAGGCGGCGCGGCGGTAAACGTAGAGCCCGACGTGGTGCCACACCGGCCCGTCCCCGGCCGGCGCGGCGGCGCGGGTGAAATACAGCGCCGGCCCGCGCCGCGCGCCCTCGGGAATCGCAAGCACGGCCTTGACGACGTTGGGGTCGTCGCGTTCGTCGGGGTCGTCGGTGAGCGTCGCCAACGTGGCGATGTCGGCGTCCGAGGCGGCGAGCGCGTCGGTCGCGGCGCGCAGGTCGCCGGGCTGGATCGTCGGCATGTCGCCTTGCAGATTCACGATCACGTCGTGGCGACCGTCCGGGTCGAGCTGTTCGACGGCGGCGTGGACGCGGTCGGAGCCCGACGGCAGCGCCGGGTCCGTCAGCACCGCGCGGCCGCCGTCGGCGTCGACGGCGTCGGCGATCTCCGAGTCGGCGGCGGCGACCACGACCGGGCCGAGGTCGGCGGCGCGCGCGGCGTCGAGCACGCGCAGCACCATGGCGCGGCCGGCGACGGCGGCGAGCGGCTTGCCGGGCAGACGCGTGG
>JAJFFL010000196.1 GCA_021776705.1 Alphaproteobacteria bacterium | reverse complement strand
TGCGCCTTCGCTACGAAATCCGGCGCGAATTCGCGCCCTACGTCGGCGTCTCCTGGGGCAAGCGTCTCGGCGGCACGGCCGACCTGGTTCGGGCGGCCGGCGGGGAGGACGAGGAAACCGCGTTCGTGATAGGGGTGCGCGGCTGGTTTTGAGCCGAGGTGGATTTCGTCATGCCCGTGATTGAACCCAATTGGCACCCGGTCGTCGTTCATTTCGTCATTGCGTTGTTGAGCGCGGCGTCGTTTTTTTATGCGGTCGCCGTGTTCGGACCGGCGGCGCGCCGCGACGGCGCCCGCGCCGCGGCGGACTGGACGTTCGCGCTCGGGATGCTGGCGCTCGCCGCCGGCGTGGCGGCGGGGTTCTACGCCTATTACACGGTCGCCCATGACACCGAGTCGCATCGCGCGATGACCGCGCACCGCAACGTCGCGCTTGCGGCGGCGGCGGCGTTCGCCGCGCTCGCCGTCTGGCGATGGATCACGCGCGCGCAAGCGCCCAACGCGGTCTTCGCCGTCGCGAGCCTCGCCGCCGCGGCGCTGGTTCTCGCGGCCGGCTACAAGGGCGGGGAGGTCGTTTTCGCTCACGGCGTCGGCGTCCAACGCATGCCCGACGCGTCGGCTGGCGACGGCCACGATCACGATCACGGCGACGGCGGTCACGCCGACGAGGCGCCGGAGACGGCCGCGCCTGAGGATCACGATCACGGCGCCGCCGCCGAGCACGGTGGTGAGGAAACGCCGGCGGCCGCCACGCCGCACGTGCACGACGACGGAACCGCTCACGACCACGACGCGCCGGCGGACGTCCCGGACACGCCGGAATCCGTCGTCGCGGCGTTCCACGCCGCGCTCGAATCCGGCGACGTCGACGCGGCCCGCGCGTTGATGGCGCCCGACGTGGTGATTCTCGAAGGCGGCGGATCGGAGCGCTCGTTCGACGAGTACGCGAGCCATCATCTTAGCTCCGACATGGCGTTCGTCGCCGCGACGGAGAGCGCCACGATTCGGCGCGACGCGTTCGGCGGCGACGACGTCGCCTGGGTCGTCACCGAGGGCCGCACGTCCGGCGCGTTCAACGGACGCGAGATCGACCGCGCGTCGCTGGAGACGATGATCCTCCGCCGCACCGACGGCGTTTGGCGCATCGTTCATGTTCACTGGTCGTAGATGACAGGCGCCGCGGCCACATTCTTCGCGCCGCCAGAAGCGCGGCGTCTATTTTATGGATAACACCCTGATCATCCACGTCGACCGATGTATGTTCGGTTTGGGCTTTTCGGCCGTTTGAGACAAACGTCCTTGGAGCGCGGGGTCGCCGGACGTGGTCCGGCTGCGCCCCTCGAACGATTCGACACGTTAGATTCGACACGTCAGGACAGGATGATTCATTGAAAGCGCGCCGATGACCGAAGGCACCCGTTCCGTTGTCGACGCCGAGCCGACGGCCGGCTTGATATTCGGCTGTGTTCTTGACGGAAAGGGCGGATGCCGTTCCATCACGTGGGAGGCGGCGCGGTCTTGGTCGCCGGACCGGCAGGGCGAAGTGTTGTGGCTTCACATCGACCGCACGGCGCCCGAATTGAAGTCTTGGCTCCGCGACACGCTGCGGGTGTCCGACGCGACCGTCGACGTGCTGGTGTCGAACGAGACGCGGCCGCGCGCGTTTCGCGAGCGCGAGAGTCTGGTCACCGTGCTTCGCGGAATCAATCTCAACTCCGGCGACGAGCCGATGGACATGATCGCCCTGCAAATCTGGGCCAACACGGATCATGTCATCACGTTTCGCCGACGGCGGCTTCAAACCCCTCGCGACGTGCTGACTGAACTTGAGTCCGGAATCGGCCCCAGAACGTCGGGCGATCTTCTCACCCGCCTGATGGAGCTGCTGGTCCAAAAAATGAGCCAGTTCATCGTCGATCTCAACGCCCGCATCGACGTCATGGAGGACGGGTCCCGCACGGCCGACCCGGAGGACCTTCTCAGCGACATCGCCGACACCCGGCGCAACTGCCTGGCCCTGATGCGATTCATGTCGCCGCAGTACGAGGCGCTGTTGGAGGTTCAGCGGATCGGACCGGACTGGCTGCACGAAGACAATTGCGAGAAGGTTCGCGAAACGGTCGATCGGCTTCGCCGCTATCTCGACGATCTCAATGTGTCGAAGGAGAGCGCGCTGGTGCTCCAGGACGAACTCAACAATCGCGCCGCCAACCGCATGAATCAAAAAATGTACATGCTGGCGATCGTGGCGGCGATCTTTCTGCCGCTGAGCTTTCTCACCGGGTTGCTCGGCATCAATGTCGGGGGGATGCCAGGGGTGAATTCGGGTCTGGCGTTTTGGATCACGGTCGGCTTGCTGATCGTGGTCATGAGCGCGCAATACATGATTTTTCGCCGGCTCAAATGGATCTGATCCTCGCATCGGCGGTCGGCGGCGACCCGACGTTCGACGCGTCCCTGCTTGGCGACTATGTGCAGAGCGGGCTTGCGTGGGCGAAAGCCGCCGCGGCGTCCCTCGTTTCCTGGGCCAGCGCTTGGCAGGCCGCGGCGGTCCTCGCGGCGGCGGTCTTGGGATTTGCGGGGTCACGGATTCCTGTCGCCGGCCTCAATCGTCGCGCCAAGGAGCGCGCCAAGGCGACGATCGTTTCACGACTGCTGGTGTCGATCGCCCACGTCGTGTGGCCGGCGTTCACGGTGGCGCTGCTTTGGACCGCCACCGTCGGGTTTGAGGCCGGCGGACTCGCCAACGGCGGATTGCGAGTCGTCGCCAGCCTGTTGAACGCCTGGATCGTCATTCGCCTGATCACGTCCAACATGAAGCCGGGATTCTGGCCGACCGCCGTCGCGCTTGTCGCCTGGACCGTCGCCGCCCTCTACATACTAAGGCTGCTTGAACCGGTCTTGGCGTCGCTCGACGGCGCCGCCATTGAGATCGGCGATTTTCGACTCTCGGCGCTGCGCCTGCTGACGAGCTTCGTCATCGCCACGGCGGCGCTTTGGGCCGGCCGCATCGCCGGCGACGTCGCCCAGGTTCGGCTGCGTTCGACCAAGAGTCTCACGCCGTCGATCGCCGGACTGCTCGGTCAGGTGTTGAAGATCGGATTCATGATCTTGGCGGTGGTGATCGCTCTGTATTCCGTCGGCGTGAATCTGACGGCGCTGACGGTGTTTTCCGGCGCGATCGGCATCGGGATCGGATTCGGGCTTCAATCGGTTTTTTCGAATTTCATCTCCGGCATCATCATTTTGTTCGAAAACTCCGTGAAGGTCGGAGATTTCATAGAGCTCCAGTCGGGCGTCACCGGGCTTGTAAAAGAAATCAACATCCGATCGACGCTGATCACCACGAACGACAACGTGGACATTCTCGTTCCCAACGAAGAGTTCATTAAGGCGCACGTCATCAACTGGACGCTGCGCGAGGCGATACGTCGGCTTCGCATTCCTTTCGGCGTCGCCTACGGCTCGAACAAGGAGCTGGTTCGCAAGGCCGGAATGGAAGCGGCGGCGGAAGTCGCGTGGACGTTCGACGACCAAGGCGCCCGCGCGCCGCAGGTCTGGCTTGTCGGTTTCGGCGACTCCAGCCTCGATTTCGAGCTTGTTGTTTGGCTCAGCGAAGAAGCGGTCAAAAAACCCGCGAAGGTTCAAGCCGACTACAACTGGGCGCTGCACTCGGCGCTCGAGAAGTATGGGATCGAAATCCCATTCCCGCAGCGCGATCTCCACATCAAGCCGTCCGGCGTGGTCGAGGTGAAGGTGACCGGCGCCGACTGACGGATGTCGCACCGCGACGCGACGATCGGCGCCGCGGGCCGCGGCTTTCGAAGCCTCCCGGCGCGCCTGGTGGCGGGCTCCACACCGTCGCCGTTATTCTCCTCTAGCTTTGCGTTTTCGGCGCCCACGGGCCGCAGCAGAAGTCGGGTTCAAAACGTCGGTCCGCCGGCGCGCTTTTTTGGCAGGGGAAATGTCATGGATTTCAAATCGGTGGCCGGAACTCTCCTTTCGATCCTCTTCGCCGCGCACGCCCACGCGACGCCGATCGACGACAAGTACGCCGCGCTCGGCGGTCAGAGCGGCTTTCTCGGCGCCTCGACGACCGCGGAGCTCGCGACGCCGGACGGGGTCGGGCGCTACCGCCACTTCGCCGGCGGTTCGATCTACTGGCATCCGAACACCGGGGCCTTCGAGGTCCACGGCCTCATCCGGGAAAAGTGGGCGAGCCTGGGGTGGGAGAAGAGCCCGCTCGGATTCCCGATCACGGACGAGACCGCGACGCCCGACGGCGCCGGGCGCTACAATCATTTTCAGGGCGGCTCGGTGTATTGGAGCCCGGCCACGGGCGCGTTCGAAATTCACGGCCCGATCCGCGACAAATGGAGCCGCCTCGCCTGGGAAGCCGGACTTCTCGGCTATCCCAAGACCGACGTCACCAAGACGCCGGACGGCGCCGGTGAGTACGTCCACTTTCAAAATGGTTCGATCTACTGGCATCCGGAGACCGGCGCGCGGGAGGTGCACGGGCTCATTCGCGCCAAATGGGCCGACATGAGCTGGGAACGCGGCGACCTCGGCTATCCGATCGCGGATGAGATGGACACCTTCGACGGCGCCGGCCGGGTCAGCAAGTTTCAGGGCGGCGAACTGATCTGGATGCGCGCGACCAACGGCGTCCGCGTCGTCAAGTCGACGAGTCTGATCATCGATCTGCCGTTCGCCGACAACGAAGTCTGGCGCGTGGTCCAGGCCAACGGCGTGCGCGACTTCGACCCCGGCCGCGACAGCCACACCAACCAGTGGTCGTACGCTTGGGACTTTGCGCGGCAGGGCGCCGCGACCATGGGCGCGCCGTTTCGCTCCGCCGCCGACGGGCAAGTGCTTTGGGTGATCGACAACTTCAAAGCCGGCGACGGCGCCGACAACCGGATCGCGATCCGGCTCGGCGAGGGCCGCTACGCGTCCTACCTGCACGCGGTCCAAGGCTCGTACCGGAAGCGAAATTCCGGCGACGGGAGCCTGATTTTCTTCCTGCCGCAGAACGCGCCTGGCCCGGTCACGGCGCCGGGCGGGCGCGTGCTCGCGGACACCGGCGACGTGTGCGAGCGCGGCTGCGGGGCGCACCTGCACTTCGCCGTGACCACGAAGCCGGACATTCCGGCGTTCGCGCCGTTCGAAACCGTGCCGGTGTCGTTTCGCAATTTCGACGTTCAGGAAGCCTGCGCCGGCGCCTGGCGGACGGTCACGGTCGGCCGGCCAAAAACCGGGCAGTGCGTGCGCAAGCGGCCGAACACCGGCGGCACGACCGCGCCGGTGCTGACCAGCTCCGTGACTCCGCTTCACTACGGCGTCGTGCGCGGCGCCGTGACCGCCGGCGACGGCCGACCGAAAGGCGACGGCGAAATCGTCGTCCGGGTCGCCAGCCCCTGGGGCGAGCCCTTGAGGGAGACCCGCATCAAGCTTGGGTCGAACATCGCGGCGGGCACGAACAACTTCTCCGGGCCGTGGACGTTCGAGATCCCGAACGTGCCGGCCTACGGCGGGCTGACCGTGACGGCGGTTCACGCCGGCCCCTGGAGCGTGCCGACCGGCGGCGGTTCGGTGACCGGCGCGAGCGCCGCGTTCGACCTTGCGCCCGGCGGCGCGGCGACCGCCGACGTGGCGTTGGCGACCACGACGATTCGGTGACGCGGCGCTTTACCGGCGGCCTGACGTCGGTCCGGCGTCAACGCGTGGCCGGGCGTCTTGCCGCTTTCTGAGTCGAGCCTTCCTCCGCCGGCTCGCCGCAACGCTTTGAGTCGCTGCGGCGCTGCGGCGCTTGGGCGGAGGAGCGGCGTCGGCTAGCGTCCGTGCGATTCATCCGACGCCGGCGGGCGGGAGGCAGAGTTTGAAAATCGGGACGCGGGCGAGCGCCATGGCGATGGCGCAGACGAACGAGGTCGTGCGGCGGCTGCGCGCGGCTTGGCCGGGGCTGGCGGCGGAGGCGGCGCCGTTTTCGACGCGCGGCGACCGTGACCAGACCGGCAAGCTCGACCGCCACGGCGGCAAGGGCGGCGCCTTCGTGGCCGAGATCCGGCGCGCGTTGCGGGACGGCGAACTCGCCGCCGCCATGCATTCCCTGAAGGACGTCCCAGGCAACGAAGTCACCCCAGGCCTGGTGCTCGCCGCGCTGCTGCCGCGCGATCCGGCGAGCGACGCGCTGGTTCTGCGCCCCGGGCTCAGCCTCGACGAAGTTCGGGCGCGGGCGGGGGCGGGCGTGAAGATCGGCACCAACGCGGTGCGCCGGGCCGCCTATTTGCGGCGGCTCTATCCGGCCGCCGAGGTGATTCATTATCGCGGCGCCGCGGACACGCGGATCCGCAAGCTCGACGCGGGCGAAAAACAAAAGCTTCCCGGCGGCGGCGAGGTCGGGCCGGCCGACGCGCTGGTGATGGCGACGTCGGGTTTGCGCCGGGTCGGGCTCGCCGACCGCATCGCGCACGAATTCACGGCCGACGAAATCCTGCCGGCGGCGGGCCAGGGGGTGATCGCGGTGGAATGCGTCGAGACCGCTTGGGACGTGCGCGAAAAGCTCGCGGCGCTGGACGATCCGGACGCCCGCGCCTGCGCCGACGCCGAGCGCGAGGTGCTGTGGGTGCTCGACGGTCACTGCAATTCGCCGATCGCCGCACACGCCGTCGTCGACGCCGGAACGCTGCGGCTGCGCGCCGCGGTGATCCGCGAGGACGGCGCCCGCGTGTTCGAGGTTGAAACCGACGGGGCCGCGGGGGCGGCGCGCGAGGTCGGGCGCACGGCCGGCCTGGCGCTGCGCGCCCAGGGCGCCGGCGCGGTGATCGACGCGACGCGGCCGCCGCTCTAGGCGTCAGTGAAAATCGCGCGACTTCGGCAGCACGCGGACGTCGCGCGGATGACGGGCGAGCGTCGGGTCGCGCCCCGGCTTGGCCACTTCGTCGGCGCGGGCGAGCGCCGCCGGCATCTCGGTCTCGGAGAGAAGCGCCAGATCGCCGGTGCGGTCGACGAGTTCGTCGGCGACCACATGGATGACGCCGTCGTGGGCCTGGACGCGGCCGCGCACCAAGATCAGACGTCCGCCCATCAAGGTCTTGCGGTGGCGCTCCATCACCTTCGCCCAGATCACCACGTTGGCGACCCCGGTTTCGTCTTCGATCGTCATGAAGACGACGCCCTTGGCGGTGCCCGGCCGCTGGCGCACGAGCACGACGCCGGCGACGGCGACCGGCGCGCCGTCGCGGATCTTCGGCAGGTCTGAACTCGGGCGGACGCCCTGCGCCGCCAAGCGCGCGCGCAGGAACGACATCGGGTGCGCCTTGAGCGACAGCCGCACGGTCTCGTAGTCGTGCACCACGTGTTCCGACAGCGCCATCTCAGGGAGACGAACCTCCGGCTCCGGCCCGGCCTCGGGCGCGTCGGCGTGGTCGAACAGAGGCGCCGGCGCGCCGTCGCCAAGGCCGCGCACCGCCCACAGGGCCTGACGGCGGTCGAGCCCGAGCGAACGGAACGCGTCGGCGGCGGCGAGCTTCTCGAGCACCGGGCGCGACAGCCCGCCGCGGCGTTTCATGTCGTCGACGTCGCGGAAACCGGCGCCGCGGCGGGCGACGAAGGCGCGTATCGGCGCTTCGCTCAGCCCGTCCACCTGGCGAAAGCCGAGGCGCACGGCGAGGCCGCCGTTCGCCGGCTCCAAGGTGTTGTCCCAGTCGGACGCGCCGACGTCGACCGGCCGCACGTCGACGCCGTGGTCGCGCGCGTCGCGGACGATCTGGGCCGGGGCGTAAAAGCCCATGGGCTGGGCGTTGAGGAGGCCGCAGGCGAACACCTCCGGCCGGTGCTTCTTGAGCCACGCCGAGACGTAGACGAGGAGCGAGAACGAGGCCGAGTGCGATTCCGGAAAGCCGTAGTCGCCGAAGCCCTTGATCTGGTCGAAGCAGCGCTTGGCGAAATCGGACGCGTAGCCGCGCCGCGTCATGCCGTCGATCATCTTGTCTTCGAAGGCGTGCATCGACCCGTTGCGCCGGAACGTCGCCATCGCCTTGCGCAACCCGTTGGCCTCGTCGGGCGTGAACTTCGCCGCCTCGATGGCGACGCGCATCGCCTGCTCTTGGAACAGCGGCACGCCGAGGGTCTTGCCGAGCACGCGTTCAAGCTCGTCCGGCGGCCCGTGGTCGGGGTGCGGCGAAGGGAACTCCACCGGCTCGAGACCTTTGCGGCGGCGCAAATAGGGATGAACCATGTCGCCCTGGATCGGGCCCGGGCGCACGATCGCCACCTCGATGACGAGGTCGTAGAAGCAGCGCGGCTTCAGGCGCGGCAGCATCGCCATCTGCGCACGGCTCTCGACCTGAAAGACGCCGAGCGAGTCGCCGGCGCACAACATGTCGTAGACGGCGGGATCCTCCGCGGGGACCGTGGCGAGCGACAAGCGATCGCCGCCGTGGGCTTCGATCAGATCGAAGCACTTGCGGATGCAGGTCAGCATCCCGAGGCCGAGGACGTCGACCTTGAGGATGCCGAGCTCGTCGATGTCGTCCTTGTCCCATTCGATGAACGTGCGGTCGTCCATCGCCGCGGCGCCGATCGGAACCGTCTCGCACAACGGGCCGCGGGTCAGGATGAAGCCGCCGACGTGCTGCGACAGATGCCGCGGAAAGCCGATCAGCTGGCCGGTCAGGTCGATCGCGCGGCGCACCAGCGGATTGGCCGGATCGAGTCCGGCCTCGCGGATCTGGGTGTCGGTGATCTCCATCCCCCAGGAGCCCCACACCGTGCCCGCGAGAGCGGCGGCGACATCCTCGGTGAGCCCCAGGGCCTTGCAGGTCTCGCGCACGGCGGAGCGGGCGCGGTAGCTGATCACGGTCGCCGTCAGGCCGGCGCGCAGGCGGCCGTAGCGGGCGTAGATGTACTGGATCACCTCCTCGCGCCGCTCGTGTTCGAAGTCGACGTCGATGTCCGGCGGCTCCTTGCGCTCCTTGGAGAGAAAGCGCTCGAACAGGAGGTCGACCTTGGTCGGGTCCACCGCGGTGACGCCGAGGCAGTAGCAGACCGCCGAGTTCGCCGCCGAGCCGCGCCCCTGGCAGAGGATGGCCTGCGCCCGCGCCCAGGCGACGATGTCGTGCACGGTGAGGAAGTAGGGCGCGTAGTCGAGCTCGGCGACGAGAGCGAGCTCCTTTTTGAGAAGCGCGCGCACCTTGTCGGGAACCCCGTCCGGGTAGCGCCACGCCGCGCCCCGCCACGTCAGGCTTTCCAGGTGCGCTTGCGGCGACGCGCCGGGCGGAACCGGTTCGTCGGGGTATTCGTACTTGAGCTCGTCGAGCGAGAAGCGGCACCGTTCCGCGATCTCCACAGAGCGCGCGACGGCGTCCTCGAAACCGCGAAAGCGGTGCGCCATCTCCTCCGGCGGCTTGAGGTGCCGGTCCGCGTTCTTCTCCAGACGGCGGCCGGCGTCCTGGATCGCGCAGCCTTCGCGGATGCAGGTGAGCACGTCCTGCAACGGCCGCCGCGCCGGCGTATGGTGAAGAACGTCGCCGGTCGCGACGAGCGGCGCGCCGGTCGTGCGCGCCAGATCCGCGAGCGCCGCGATCCGCGCCCGATCGTCGCCGCGGCGCAGATGCGAGGCGGCGAGAAAGACGCGGCCGGGGTGGAGCCGGGCGAGGTCGCGGAGAACGGTTTCGAATTCCCTCTCCCGTGCGGGGAGGGGGTGAAGGGCGCGGTCGGCGGCGCCGTTCGTCTTTTCGCGTGGAGGGGCGTCTCCGCCGCCCGCCGCTCCCAGGTCGCCTCTCCGCGAAGCGGAATCGGGGGCGATCGCGATAAAAATCTGCCCTTCGGCGTGCGCCTGCACGTCCGCCAGCGTCAGCCGGCATTCGCCTTTCGGGACCGGCGGCATCTTGCCGTGGGTGAGCAGGCGCGCGAGGCGGCCGTAAGCGGCGCGGTCGGTGGGCAGGCACAACAGGCTCGGGCCGTCTTCGAGGTCGAGGCGGCAGCCGATCACCAGCCGCACGCCCCGCTCCTTGGCGGCCGCGTGCATGCGCACCACGCCGGCGAGCGTGTTGCGGTCGGTCACGGCGACGGCGGACAGGCCGAGCGCCTGGGCGGTCGCGACCAGCTCGTGCGCGTGCGAGGCCCCGCGCAGGAAGCTGAAATTGGTCGTCACCTGGAGTTCGGCGTAGGCGGTCTCGGGCGCGGTCACGGGAAGACCCCGTGCACGAACCAGGTCGGCGGTCGGTCGCGGTCGGCGTCCTCGAACAGGCCGTCGCGAAACAACCAGTAGCGGCGGCCCTGGTCGTCCTCGACGGCGTAGTAGTCGCGCGCGCGCTCGCGGCCCTCCAGATCCGTCCACCATTCCGGCGCGACGCGCTCGGGCCCGCGCGCGCGCACCACCCGGCGCGGCACGCGCCGCCACACGAAGCGGGCCGGCGGGCCGTCGGGGACTGCGGCGAGCACCTGGGCGGCCTCCGGCCGCGCGAACAGCAGCGCCGGGCGTTGCGGGGTGTCGGCGACGTGCGCGGTCCAGCCCGTCGCCGCCGCCGCCCCGGGCGCCGCGGCCGCCTCCGCGCGTTCGGGGATCCAGCTCGCCCGCGGCCGCAAACGCGCGACCGCGCCGTCGCCGAGACGCGCGGCGAGGCGGTCGGCGAGACGCGCGAGATCGTGATCGTCCGCCGCCGCGCCGCCGAGGTCGGCGAGCGACCGGGCCGCGGCCTCGGTCCGCTCCACCGCGACGGCGTCGAGCAGCAGCAGGTCAACGCCGAAGCCGGGGTCGAGCCGTTCCAGCCGTTCGGCGAACAGGCGCATCAGATGGGCGGGGTCGCGGGTCGGCCGCGCCGCGCGGGCCTCGACCCGCGCCGCCGT
>JAJFFL010000195.1 GCA_021776705.1 Alphaproteobacteria bacterium | reverse complement strand
GGTAGATGCATCCGGTGTATTATTTGATGGAACAAAATTTAATGATGTATCCGGATTGGAAGATTTTTTGTTTAAACACAAAGAAATGTTTGTGATGACCCTGACAGAAAAACTTTTTACGTTTGCAACTGGGCGTGGAATCGAGTATTATGATGCATCGGCAATTCGCAGGATTTTGCAGGATACGCGTGAGGATGATTATACATTTTCATCGATTGTTTTAGGGATTACGAAGAGTGTACCGTTTCAAATGAGGAGAGCGAAATGATTATTACGAAGAATGCCTTGCCCAGACGAACTTTTTTGCGTGGAATGGGAACCACACTGGCGCTGCCGTTGTTGGATGCCATGCTGCCCGCCATGACTGCACAGGCAAATACCGCCGCCAGCCCGTCACATCTGCGCCGCTTGGGATTTGTCTATATGCCGATGGGCTGCGATAACACCCGCTGGACACCGCCAGAAGAAAAAACGCTTAACTCGCTCTCTCCAATCCTTAGTTCATTGGAACCTGTTAAAGATCATGTGACCGCTATCACCAACATGGAACTGCAAAACGCATATCCCGGCACACACGCAACCTCAAATGCTGCATTTTTAAGCGCGGCAAAAGCGAAGATGACCGAAAGCACCGATTATTATTTAGGAACCACCGTTGATCAAATCGCGGCGCAAAATATTGGACATGAAACGCAACTGCCCTCGCTGGAACTGGCGATGGATTTACTGCAAACCGTTGGGCAATGTGATAACGGCTATGCGTGTGTATATCATAATAACCTGTCGTGGTCATCACCCACAACGCGGTGACCATGTCGCGCATGGACCGCCTGTTCGGGGTCACGATGTCGGAGCCGGGGGTGTCGCAACTGGTGTCCGTCGACCTTGAGCGCGCGGAGCGTCTTGCTGCAGCGCAATGACGTGAATTAATTGCGATAAATCAACGAGTTAAGGTGGACCGGGGGTTCCTTGACTTGCCCGAAAGCGGTGGCTAGGTTGCGCCCGCTTTCGCCATCCCGGCGCAAGCGCTGATTCTTATGTCCGAAAACGACGAGCCCTCCCCGCCGAACCCCGATCAGCTGGACGATCTTGATCGGCGGCTGCGCGAACGTCTGAAAGCGCGTGACGCGCGCCTCAGCGGGAACAAAAGCTCGATCGGCTCCGGTCTCGGAATCGCGTGGCGCCTGTCGGTTGAATTCGTCGTCGCCCTCGGCGTCGGCGGCCTCATCGGCTACGGGATCGACCAGGTGGCGGGCACGACGCCGTGGATCATGTTGATCGGCGGCTTTTTCGGTTTCGCCGCCGGCGTGCGCAACGCCGTGCGGTCCGCCAATGAGCTGCAGGCTCTGGCGCAGAACGACGACGACGACGGCGGCTGATCGAGCCGCAGGAAGCAAGGGGGCCGACGGGTCGCATGGAGCACAGCCCGCTCGAACAGTTCAGCATCCACCCGATTCTCGAGCTGCCGCCGGTGGCCGGGATGGATCTGTCGTTCACCAACACGTCCCTGTTCATGACGCTGTCGGTGCTGCTGATCGTCGGCGGCTTGAGCTTGGCGATGCGCCGACCGTCGATGGTCCCCGGCCGGGCCCAGTCGCTCGCCGAGATGTCGTACGAGTTCGTCGGCGGCATGATCCGCGACATCACCGGGCCGGAGGGGATGAAGTTCTTCCCCTATGTGTTCGCCCTGTTCATGTTCATCCTCGTGGCGAACCTGCTCGGCATGTTCGTGTTGCCGTTCACGGTCACCAGCCACATCGCGGTGACCCTGAGCCTCGCGTTGACGACGATCTGCATCGTCATCCTGACCGGGCTGATCCGCCACGGGTTCGGCTTTTTCAAGCTTTTCGCGCCGTCCGGGCTGCCGATCTACATGTACCTGCTGATCACGCCGATCGAGATCATCTCGTTCGTGGCGCGGCCGATCACCTTGTCGGTGCGGCTGTTCGCCAACATGCTCGCCGGTCACGTGATGCTGAAAATCTTCGGCAGCTTCGTGGTCGCTCTTGGCGGTCTCGGCGGCATATGGGCGGCGTTGGCGGTCTTGCCGCTGGGCGCCGCGTTCGCCATCACCGGACTCGAGTTCCTGGTCGCGTTCCTGCAGGCCTATGTGTTCGCGATCCTCACCGTCATCTACCTCAACGACGTCATACACATGAACCACTAGGGACCCGCCGGCGCGACCGGAGGTCTTGTTCAAAGGAGAAGTCACATGGAAGTCGAAGCGGCGAAAATGATCGGCGCCGGCCTTGCGGCCATCGCGCTCGCCGGCGCGGGCGCCGGCATCGGCATCATCTTCGGGAACTTCTTGAACGGCGCCCTGCGCAATCCGTCGGCGGCCCAAGGCCAGTTTCCGAACTTGCTGCTCGGGTTCGCCCTGACGGAAGCCACCGGCCTGTTCGGCCTCTTGGTCTCCTTCATCATTCTCTACGGCTAGATCGCCGAGGTCCCGGAAGCGGATCGCGAAGCGGAGCATTGGTTGGCCGACATGGCGCATCCCCCCACGCCTGTGACCCACGCCGTCGAAGACGCGGCGCACGGCGCCGCTGAAGGCGGCCTGCCGCAGCTCGACTTCGCCACGTGGCCAGGTCAGATCTTCTGGCTCGCGGTGACGTTCGGGCTGCTCTACCTGTTCTTGTCGCGCTCGGTGCTGCCGAAGATCGGCACGGTGATCGAGGAGCGGCTCGACAAGATCGCCGACGACCTCGACGAGGCGGGCCGCCTCAAGGCGCAGGCCGACGACGCGGCCAAGGCCTACGAGAAGGCGCTGGGCGACGCGCGCGCCAAGGCGCACGCCATCGCCGGTGAAACCCGCGACAAGCTCAACGCCGAGATCGCCAAGGAGACGGAGGCCGCGGAAACCGTGTTCGCGGAGAAAACCGACGCCGCCGAAGCGCGCATCCGGAAAACCACCCAGGCCGCGCTCGCCAATGTGCGCGACGCCGCCGCCGACGCGGCCGCGGCGATCGTGGCGAAGCTGAGCGGCGGCGCGCCCGACCCGGCGGCGGTGTCCAAGGCCGTCGACGCGGCCGCGAAGCGAGGCTGACGATGGACTTCTCCCACGCCCTTCACATTCCGGACGGACTCAGCGACCCGACGTTGTGGGTGCTCGTCGCCCTGGTCTTGTTTCTGGCCCTCGTGGCCTACAAGGGCGTTTGGGGAATGATGACCACGGCGCTCGACGCGCGCGGCGCGAAAATCGCGGCCGAACTGGAGGACGCCAAGAAGCTGCGCGAAGAAGCGCAAGAGCTTCTCGCCTCGTTTCAGCGCCGCCAGCGCGAGGCCGAGTCCGAGGCCAAGGCCATCGTCGAGCAGGCGCGCAAGGAATCCGAACGCTTGGCCGTCGAAATGCGCGCCCGCCTGGCGGAGCAATTGGAACGCCGCGCCGACATGGCCGAGCGAAAAATCGTCCAGGCGGAAGCCGACGCCGAAGCGCTGGTGCGCGGCCAGGCCGCCGAACTCGCCGTCGCCGCGGCGCGCACGCTGCTCGCCGACACGCTCGACGGCGACGCGCACACAAAGCTCTACGACTCAAGCCTCGCCGACTTGCAGAAGCGTTTCTCGTAAATTTTCAGATCAGGCGTCGGGCGTCCGGCGCGGGCGGCGTCGCCTCAGGATGGCGCCGATGCGGCGCATCGTCTGCGGGTTCTTGCGGTAGCGCCGAAAGAAGGCGCGCTTGACCGTGTCCGAGGAATTCAACAGCACCACGCCGCCGATCGCCATCATCGGGATCCCGATCGGGACCGGCAGCGGTGTGACGATCGCGCCGACCAGGACCAGGACGGCCCCAAAGACGATCATCGTGCGCTTGAACGCCCAACGCATCAGTTCACCGACGTCGAGGGCGCCGGCTTGGGCCACTCCACTCCAAACAAAACGTGCGACATATCTCATTGCGCCGACCAATCAGGATTTTTTCTTATCATTATTGTTACACAGCAATTTAGGCTGCGGCGCGGCGACCGCAAGACGCAACAACCGTAATCGACGCCGAGATCGCGCGGTCGTGATCCGAAAACCACGGATTCCGGGCCGAATCGCAGAATAGCGCGCGAAGGTTAAGGACTTCGCCTGTCCGACCTACTCGGCCGGCTCCAGAGCCTTGTCGGCGCTCGGAGACCAGCGCAGCACCGGATTGCGCGCCGCCTGGGTCTCATCGAGGCGGCGCATGGGGGCGAGCCGCGGGGCCGCCGCAAATCGATCCGTGTCGCCCGCGATCGCCGCCTCGGCCAGGAACCGCAGCGTCGCGGTGAAGCGGTCGAGCGCCTTTTTCGACTCCGTCTCCGTCGGCGCGATCAGCATCGCGCCGTGCACCACCAGCGGAAAATACATGGTCATGGGGTGATAGCCCTCGTCGATCATCGCCTTGGCGAAGTCGAGGGTCGAGACGCCCGTGTCCTTGAGGAAGCGATCGTCGAACAAGGCTTCGTGCATGCAGGCGCCGGGGAACGCCGGCGTCATCACGTCCTTGAGCTTGGCGAGCACGTAGTTGGCGTTGAGAACCGAATCTTCGGCGACCTGCTTGAGACCGTCGGCGCCGTGGCTCATCATGTAGGTCAGCGCCCGCGTAAACATCCCCATCTGACCGTGGAAGGCGCACAGGCGGCCGAACGGGTCGCCGTCGACGTCGGCCTCATGCTCGACCAGCGCGAATCCGTCCTTGGTCTTCTCCACTCGCGGCACCGGCGCGAATGGCGCAAGCGCTTCGGAGAACACGGTCGGTCCGGCCCCTGGCCCGCCGCCGCCGTGCGGCGTCGAGAACGTCTTGTGCAAATTGATGTGCATGGCGTCGACGCCGAGATCACCCGGCCGCACGCGGCCGACGATGGCGTTGAAGTTGGCGCCGTCGCAATAAAAGTAGCCGCCCGATTCATGGACAAGATCGGCGATCGTCTTGATGTCGCGCTCAAACAGGCCGCAGGTGTTGGGGTTGGTGAGCATGATGCCGGCGAGGTCCGGGCCGAGCTTCGACGTCAGTTCCTCCAGATCGACGCGGCCGTCTTTCGCGGCGCCGATTTCGTCAACCGTGAAGCCGCATTGGACGGCGGTCGCCGGGTTGGTGCCGTGGGCGCTTTCGGGCACCAGGACGCGGCGGCGGGTTTTCTCTTCGCCGCGGGCGATCAGGGCGCCGCGGATGGCGAGCATGCCGCACAGTTCGCCGTGCGCGCCGGCTTTCGGCGAGAGGGCGACGGACGGCATGCCGGTGAGCGCCGACAGCCAGCGGCCGAGCTCGTGCATCAGCTCGATCGCGCCCTGGACCGTCGACTGCGGCTGCAGCGGATGCACGTCGATGAAGCCCGGCATCCGCGCGACTTTCTCGTTCAGGCGTGGATTGTGCTTCATGGTGCACGAGCCGAGCGGATAGAGCCCGAGATCGATGGCGTAGTTCTTCTGGCTCAGGCGCACATAGTGGCGCAGCGCCTGCGGCTCCGACAGGCCCGGCAGGCCGATCGGCGCCTTTCGCGCCAGATTGCCGATGCGCTTTTTCACTTTCGGCGGATCCGGCAGATCAACGCCGGTGCGGTCGGCGGCGCCGGAATCGAACAGCAGCCGCGTCGCCTGACGCAGGCCGTGCGAGCCGGAATGGGTGTCGACGGCGGCGCCGCCGGAGGCGGTCGGGCGCGACGGGCGGCCTTGGGGGTTCATGCTCATGCCAGCGCCTCCCTCAAACCGGCCTCGAGCCGGTCGACGTCTTCGTCGGTGTTGGTTTCGGTGACGGCGACGATCAGGCGGTCGTCGAGACCCGCGCCCGGCAGCAGCCGCGACACCGGCACGCCGGCGAGGATCTCTTGCTTCGCCAGCGCCTCCACGACGCCGTTCGCGGGCTTGGCGAGCTTCAGCGTGAACTCGTTGAAGAAGTTCTCGGTCTCGACGTCGACGCCGTCGAGCTTGCTCAGACGGTCGGCGAGGCGCACCGCCTTGGCGTGATTGATCTCGGCGAGCTTGCGCAAGCCGGCTTCGCCCAGCAACGACATGTGAACCGTCCAGGCGAGGCAGCACAAACCGGAATTGGTGCAGATGTTCGACGTCGCCTTGTCGCGGCGGATGTGCTGCTCGCGCGTCGACAGCGTCAGCACGAAGCCGCGCGCGCCGTCGGCGTCGACCGTTTCGCCGGCGAGACGCCCGGGCATCTGGCGAACGAAGTTTCGGTCGTTTCGGGTCGCGAACAGGCCCACGTAGGGACCGCCGAAATTCATGCCGTTGCCGATCGACTGACCTTCCGCCACGACGATGT
>JAJFFL010000194.1 GCA_021776705.1 Alphaproteobacteria bacterium | reverse complement strand
CGAGCAGGTGTGCGCGCTGCTGTCGCCGACTCCGGTCAGCCGCGACGAGATCGTCCGCGCCGCCGCGGCGCCGGCGGCGCAAGTGACGGCGGCGCTGATGGAGCTGGAGATCGCCGGCCGCGCGCACCAGCTGCCCGGCGGCAAGGTCGCTGCAGGGCCGGGCGAAGCCGCGCCGTGACCGGGATTTTCGCCGCCGCCGCGGGGCGTGAAAAATCGCCCGCCGTTGACACGCCGTCCGGCGGCCCCCAGTTTCCGGCGCCCTGAGGGGGGCGCGGTCGGACCGCTCTTGAAGGAACGCTCATGCAGGTCGTGGTTGTCGAGTCTCCGGCGAAAGCGAAGACAATCAACAAGTACCTGGGCAAGGACTACGAAGTCCTGGCGAGCTTCGGGCATGTCCGCGACCTGCCGTCGAAAGACGGTTCGGTGAAGCCGGACGAGGACTTCGCCATGACCTGGGAGGTCGACTCCAAGTCGGCCAAGCGGCTGAAGGACATCGCCGACGCGCTGAAAGGCGCCGACGGCCTGATCCTCGCCACCGACCCCGACCGCGAGGGCGAGGCGATCTCCTGGCACGTGCTTGAGGCGCTGTCGAAGAAGAAGGGGGCGCTGAAGGACAAGACGGTCCGCCGGGTGGTCTTCAACGCCGTCACCAAGTCGGCCGTCACCGAGGCCATGGCGCACCCGCGCGACATCGACATGGAGCTCGTCGACGCCTACCTGGCCCGCCGGGCGCTCGACTATCTTGTCGGATTCACGCTGTCGCCGGTGTTGTGGCGCAAGCTCCCGGGCTCGCGTTCGGCCGGGCGGGTCCAGTCGGTCGCTCTGCGCGTCATCGTCGACCGCGAGATGGAGATCGACCTCTTCAAGGCGCGCGAATACTGGACCGTCGACGCCGAGGTGAAGGCCGACGGGTCGGACCCGTTCCGCGCCAAGCTGGTGACACACAAGGGCAAAAAGCTGGGCAAGTTCGACCTGCCCGACGAAGACGCCGCCGCCGGCGCCAAGGCCGCCGTCGCCGCCGGCGTCTACACAATCGCGTCGGTCGAGGCCAAGCCGACCAAGCGCCACCCGGCGCCGCCGTTCACCACCTCGACGCTGCAGCAGGAGGCGGCGCGCAAACTCGGCTTCAACGCCTCGC
This sequence comes from Alphaproteobacteria bacterium, assembly GCA_021776705.1. Classification (GTDB taxonomy): domain Bacteria; phylum Pseudomonadota; class Alphaproteobacteria; order Caulobacterales; family Maricaulaceae; genus JAJFFL01. The sequence goes on along the minus strand of JAJFFL010000194.1, from coordinate 5,179 downwards.
GCACCATGCAGACGGCGCAGCGACTCTACGAAGGGGTCGACATCGGCGGCGAGACCGTCGGCCTGATCACCTACATGCGGACCGACGGCGTGCAGATGGCCGGCGAGGCGGTCCACGCCGCGCGCAAGACGATCGGAAGCACGTACGGCGACGCTTATGTGCCGGAGGCGCCGCGCGCCTACTCGACCAAGGCCAAAAACGCCCAGGAGGCGCACGAGGCGATCCGGCCGACGAGTTTCGGGCGCGACCCGGCGAAGCTGCGCCTCGACGACGACCAGCGGCGGCTTTACGAGCTGATCTGGAAGCGCGCGATCGCCAGTCAGATGGAACACGCGCAGATTGAGCGCACGACCATCGACATCCTCGCCGCCGACGGCGAGACCGGCCTGCGCGCGACCGGCTCGGTGATCACCTTCGACGGCTTCCTGCGCGTCTATCAGGAAGGCCGCGACGACGCCGACGACGAGGGCGACGACCGGCTGCCGGCGGTGCGCCAGGGGGCCAAGGCGAACGCCGGCGACGTCAAGACCGAACAGCATTTCACGCAGCCGCCGCCGCGCTATTCGGAAGCCTCGCTGGTCAAGAAGATGGAGGAGCTCGGAATCGGCCGGCCGTCCACCTACGCCGCGACGCTGTCGGTGCTGCGCGACCGCGGCTACGTGGTCATGGACAAGAACCGCTTCGTGCCCGAGGACAAGGGCCGGCTGGTGACGGCGTTCCTCGAAAACTTCTTCAAGCAGTACGTCGAGTACGACTTCACCGCCGAACTCGAGAACCGCCTCGACGAGGTCTCCGCCGGCAATCTCTCTTGGAAGGTGTTCCTGCGCGAGTTCTGGGACGGCTTCTCCAAGTCCGTGGAGGAGATCGGCGAACTTCGAATCACCGACGTCCTCGAGGCCCTGAACGAGTTCCTCGGCCCGCACATCTTCCCGGCCAAAGAAGACGGCTCGGACCCGCGCAAGTGCCCGAGCTGCGCCGACGGCCGGGTGAGCCTCAAGACCGGCAAGTTCGGGGCCTTCATCGGCTGCTCGAACTACCCCGAATGCCGCCACACCCGGCAGCTCGGCGAAGACCCGGACGCGGTTCCCGCCGACGACGGGCCGCTCGGCGTCGATCCCGACACCGGCGAAAACGTGTTCTTGAAGTCCGGCCGCTTCGGCCCCTACGTGCAGCTCGGCGAGGCCGAAAAGCCCAAACGCCAAGGGCTGCCGAAAGGCTGGGACGCCGCCGACATCGATCTCGAAAAGGCGCTGATGCTGCTGCGTCTGCCGCGCGACGTGGGACCGCATCCCGAGGACGGCGAGATGATCACCGCCGGGATCGGCCGCTACGGGCCGTTCGTGCTCCACGCCGGCGCCTACGCCAATCTCGACAGCGTCGACGAGGTGTTCGAGGTCGGCCTCAACCGCGCCGTGACGGTGCTGGCCGAGAAGCGCCAAAAAGGCGGACGCGGCCGCGGAGCTGGGCAGAAGCCGCTGAAAGAGCTCGGCAATCACCCCGAGACCGGCAAGCCGGTCAATGTCATGTCGGGCCGCTACGGGCCCTACGTGAAGCACGAAAAAATCAACGCCACCCTGCCCAAGGACATGGAGCCCGAAGACGTCACCCTCGACCAGGCGGTGGCGCTGATCGCCAAGAAACAGGAAAAGGGCGGCGGCAAAAAGCGCAAGAAAAGCGCCCCGGCGTCCTGACGCGATGGCCGGAGAGGCCGACCATGACGCGCTGACGCCGGACGCCGTTCTCGCCGTGGTGCGGGCCCATTCCGGCGACTTCGGCAAGCGCGAGATCGCGCGCGCCCTGCGGCTCGACGCGCAGGAAAAGATCGCGCTCAAAAAAATCCTCCGCGACCTCGAAGACGCCGGCAAGATCGAACGGCAAGGACGCCGCGCCTACGTCGCCGCCGACGTCGCGCCGAAGGTCGCGGTGGTCGAGTTCACCGGCCACGACCGCGACGGCGACTTGGTCGGCCGGCTCGCGTCGCACGTTCTCGACGAGACCGGACCGCTGGTGCGGCTCGCGCCGGGACACGGCTCCGGGCGCGGCAAGGACAAGGCGCTGGGAATCGGCGACCGCGCCCTGGCCAAGCTGCAGCCAGTCGAGGACGGCGTCGTCGAAGCGCGCGTCATCAAGGCGTTCGGGCGCGAAAAGACGCGTCTGCTCGGCGTCGTGCGATTCGAGCGCGGCGGCGCCCGGGTGCAGCCGATCGAGCGCGGCCAGCGCAACGAATACGTTCTGCCCGCCGACGAATCGCGGCGCTGCGAGGACGGCGACTTGATCCTGTTCTCCTCCGAGCGCGGGACTCAGCACGGCCTCAAGACCGCGCGCGTGATCGAGCACGTCGGCCGCGCCGACGCGCCGCACGCGGCGACGGTGATGGCGCTGCACGCCCACGGCATCCGCACCGGCTTTCTCGACGCCGAGCTGCGCGACGCCGAACAGGCGCCGGACGCGACGCCGAAGGGCCGCGAGAACCTGACCAAGATCCCGTTGATCACCATCGACCCGGCCGACGCGCGCGACCACGACGACGCGGTCTGGGCGGCGCCCGACGCCGACCCGAAGAACCTCGGCGGCTGGACGGTGATGGTCGCGATCGCCGACGTCGCCGCCTACGTCCGCCCCGGCACGGCGCTCGACCGCGGCGCCGAGGCGCGCGCCAACTCCTGCTACTTTCCCGACCGCGTGGTGCCGATGTTGCCGGAGCGTCTGTCGGCGGATCTGTGCTCGCTGCGCGAACATGAACCGAGACCGTGTCTCGCGGTGCGCATGGTGTTCGACAAGGCGGGGACGAAGCGATCGCACGCGTTCGTGCGCGGCTGGATGCGGTCGGCGGCGAAGTTGACCTACGAACAGGCCCAGGCGGCGATCGACGGCGAGCCCGACGCCGTCGCCGGTCCGCTGCTCGACGACGTCCTGAGGCCGCTGTGGGGCGCCTACGCGACGGTCCGGGCGGCGCGGACGCGGCGCGCGCCGCTGGAGATCGACGCCCCGGAACGCCGCATCGTCCTCGACGATCACGGCAAGGTCGTCGACGTCCGCCTGCGCGAGCGCTTCGACGCGCACAAGCTGGTCGAGGAGTTCATGATCCAGGCGAACGTCGCCGCCGCCGAGACGCTCGAACGCAAGAAGCAGGCGCTCGTCTACCGAATTCACGACGAACCCTCGAAGGAGAAGCTGCAGGCCCTCGCCGACTTCCTGCCGACCGTCGGCTTGAGCTGGAACAAGGCGGCGCCGGCGACGACGAAGCGCTTCAACGACCTCCTCGTCCGCGCCCGCGGCGGCGACAACGACCGCGTCGTCAACGAGATGGTGCTGCGCTCGCAAAGCCAGGCGGTCTACGACACCGAGAACATCGGCCACTTCGGCTTGAACCTGAGCCGCTACGCGCATTTCACCTCGCCGATCCGGCGCTACGCCGACTTGTTGGTCCACCGCGCCCTGATCCGCGCCCTGTCGTTGGGCGACGACGGGCTGACGGACGATCAGGAGGCGCGGATGCGGCAAATCGCGGAGCACATTTCCGGCGCCGAGCGCAAAGCCATGGCGGCGGAGCGCGACGCCTCGGACCGCTACCTGGCGGCCTTTTTGTCGGAGCGCGTCGGGGCGACGTTCGCGGCGCGGATCACCGGCGTCACGCGCGCCGGCCTGTTTCTCCGCCTCGCCGACACCGGCGCCGACGGCCTCGCGCCGATCAGCCGGCTGGGGCGCGAACGCTTCATCCACGACCCGCGCAGCCAGGCGCTGATCGGGCAAGACAGCGGCGGGCGATTCCGCATGGGAATGGCGGTCGAGGCGAAGCTTGTCGAGGCGACGCCGGTGCAGGGCGGGCTGCTGTTCGAGGTCCTGACCAAGGCGGAGCCGGGCAAGCGGCCCGGGCGCGGCCGCGGGGCCGGGCCTGGCGGCCGCCCGACGCAGCCGCGCAAGGGGCGCAAGCGGCGATGAGCGGGTCGAGCCGCCTGCCGGCGTTCGAGCGCCCCAAGTCCGACCGGCCGCAGACGCCGCCGCGGCCGAAGCTCGCCGCGTCTCTCGTCCTGATCGCCGCGGGGGACGCGCCGCGGGTGCTGATGGGCCGGCGCGCCGACGCGCACCGCTTCATGCCCGGAAAGTTCGTGTTCCCTGGCGGCCGCGTCGAGGCGTCCGACGCCGACGCCCCGACCGACGCCCCGCTGCCGGACCCCGGCCACGCCCTGATGGCGGCCAAGATCGGCGCCCGGCGCGCCCGCGCGGCCCCGGCGGCGGCGATTCGCGAAGCCTTCGAGGAAACCGGCGTGCGGCTCAGCCGCCCGGGGGACGTCGCCGCCGCGCCGGGTCCGTGGCGGCCGTTCGCGGACGCCGGCGAAGTCGCGGCCACCGGCGCCACGCGGCTGTTGATGCGGGCGATCACGCCGACGTTCATGCCGATGCGGTTCGACACCTGGTTTTTCATCGCCGCGCTCGACGCCCCGCTCGCCTGTCAGACGTCGCGCGAACTTGAAGACGTCGACTGGTACCCGCTCGCCGACCTCGCCGACCTCGACACCCACCCGGTGACGCGGTTCGTCGTCGACGAAGCGCGCAAGCACCTCGCCGCGCCAACGTCGCACCGGCCGGCGTTTCTGCGCACCGTGCGCGACCGGGTTTGGGTGGACCCGCTGTGACCGCCGCGCGGCGAACGCGGGCGCAGCTGCGCGGCCGCGGCCTGCGCGCCGCTTTCGCCTGCGCCATGATCGCCGGCACCGCCATGGGGCTGGCGTTTCCCCTGGTCTCGATCGGCCTCGAGTTCATGACCGGCTCCGGCTTCATCGTCGGCCTCAACGCCTTTGTCGGCGCCGCGGCGACGGTGATCTGCACCCTGGTCACGCCGAAGCTGTTCTCGCTCGGGCCGCCGCGCCGGATCGTCGCCGCCGCGGCCATGGTCGCGGCGACGGCGTTCGCGGCGTTTCCGCTGTTCGACAACGTCGCCGCCTGGTTCGTCCTGCGGCTGATCTTCGGCGTCGCGATCACCTTTTTGTTCCTCGGCTCGGAGATCTGGATCAACCAGTTGGCGCCGCGCTCGCGGCGCGGGCGCATTCTCGGCATGTACTCGGCGCTGCTCGCCGGCGGCTTCGGCCTCGGGTCGCTGATCTTCGGGGCGGTGCACGCGCGCCTCGAGCTCGGCTTTCTCGCCGGGGCTCTGATCATCGCCGCGTCGATTCCGATC
>JAJFFL010000193.1 GCA_021776705.1 Alphaproteobacteria bacterium | reverse complement strand
GCGCGCGACGACCGGCGGCGCGCCAAGTCCCCGAACGCGCGTGCTGCGGTCGCCGGGGCGTCGCGCGCTCCCGGAACGGCGCACAGCGCGTCGGCGATGTCGCGGGCGAGATCGAGGGGGGCGGCGTCGGCCGCCGTCCTTTCAAGCGGCTCAAGCAGCCGGACGAGGTGCGGATGCAGCGCCGTCACCGGGGCGTCGACGAGGTCGCCGGGGGCGACGCCCAAGGCGTCCGCGGCGGTCTCCGGGGCCAGACGCACGCAGATCAGCTCCCATCCCGGGCGCGGGGCATAGCGTCCGGGGCCGTGGGTGGGACCGCGCACGATCCAGCGCATGTCCTCGACGGCGCCGTTGCGGCCGCGACGGCGCTCGAGGCCGACGCTCGGCTCGGGCGTCGGCAGCAGCCGATGCGCCGGCGGCCACCGGTCCGGCGGCGCGGCGTGCGCCCACAACTCCAGCGCAAAGGCGCGCGCCGGGCCGGCGACGGGCGCGGCGCGGTAGCCGTTCAGCGCTCGGGCGTCTTCGGTCATGGCCGCAATCGTAGCCGCATTCGGGCGGCGGCGCGCGTGAACGATCCGTCATCGGCGCGGCATCGGCCATTTCCTTCCGGCCGCGCATCGGCATGATCGCCTCCCATGTCGACTCACCGAGCCCACGCCTTCATGCGCCGCGTTCACGGCGGCGGCGCGCCCCTGGTCATGGGGGTGCTCAACGTGACGCCGGACTCGTTCTCCGACGGCGGCCGCTTCGTCCGCGCCGCCGACGCCGTCGCCCACGCCCGCACGCTGATCGACGACGGCGCCGACGTGCTCGACGTCGGCGGCGAGTCGACGCGTCCCGGCGCCGAGGCGGTGGCCGCGGACGTCGAGATCGCGCGCGTGCGGCCGGTCATCGAGGCGGTGCGCGCGGCCAGCGACGTGCCGATCTCCGTCGACACCATGAAGCCGTCCGTGGCCTGCGCCGCCATCGACGCCGGCGCCGACATCTGGAACGACGTCTCGGCCCTGCGCCACGACCCGGAGTCGCCGCGCGTCGCCTCGACCCTCGGCTGTCCGGTGGTGCTGACGCACATGCAGGGCCTGCCGAAAACCATGCAGGCGCAGCCGCGCTACGACGACGTCGTGGTCGAGGTCGGGCGGTTCCTCAAGGCGCGCGCCGACGTCGCGCGGGCGGCCGGGGTGGCGCGCGACGCGATCCTCGTCGATCCCGGCGTCGGGTTCGGCAAGACGCTCGACCACAATCTCGAACTGATGCGCGCGCTTCCGGCGCTCGCCAAGGCGGTCGGCAAGCCGCTGTTGTTCGGGGCGTCGCGCAAGCGCTTCATCCAAGCGATCGACGACCCGGCGCGCGACGAGACCGACCGCCTCGGCGGCTCGTTGGCGGCCGCCTTATGGGCCGCCGCCCACGGCGCCCGGGTGCTGCGCGTTCACGACGTGCGCGAGACGGTTCAGGCGCTGGCCGTGTGGCGCCGGATCGACGGGCGGGAGTAGCGAGGAACCGCAAAGTCCTGCGATTTCAGCGGCATGCAGAGCCGCGCCAGCGTCCGGACGGTTCGCCGAGCGGTTCGGCGCCGCCAGGCTGGGGCCGGCGCGTCACCCCTCCGACCGCGCGTGCAGGCGGGCGTAGACGCCGCCGCGGGCCACGAGGTCGGCGTGGGTTCCCTGCTCGACGATCCGGCCGCGGTCGAACACCAGGATGCGGTCGGCGTCGCGGATCGTCGACAGGCGGTGGGCGATGACGATCGACGTGCGGCCGCGCATCAGCTCCTCCATCGCCTCCTGGATCTGGCGCTCGGTTTCGCCGTCGAGCGAGGAGGTGGCTTCGTCGAGGATCAGGATCGGCGCGTCGGCGAGCAGGGCGCGGGCGAGGGCGACGCGCTGGCGCTCGCCGCCCGACAGCTTGACACCGCGCTCGCCGACGAGGGTGTCGTAGCCGTTCGGCAACGCGGCGATGAACCCGTGCGCGCGCGCCCTGTGCGCCGCGGCGACGATGTCGTCCCTGGCGGCGTCGGGGTTGGCGTAGGCGATGTTCTCCGCGATCGAGCGGTGAAACAGCGCCGGGTCCTGCGGCACCAGCGCGATGGCGCGGCGCAGGGAGGTCTGGGTCACCGCGCGCACGTCCTGGCCGTCGATCGTCACCGCCCCCGCGCCGACGTCGTAGAGACGCTGCACGAGCTTGACGAACGTCGACTTGCCGGAGCCGGTCGGGCCGACCAGGGCGACCCGCTCGCCGGGCGCGATCGTCAGCGAAAAGTCGCGGTACAGCGGTTCGGTCTGGCCGGCGTAGGTGAACGTCACGCGCTCGAACGCGATCGCGCCGGGGCCGGGCGCGAACGGCTTGGCGTCGGCGGCGTCGGCGATCTGCGGCGTTGTTCGCGCGTAGATCGCGATGTCCTCGATCTCGTCCAGCGCGCGCTGCAGGCGCTGCACTTCTTCGCCGAAACGCCGCAGGTAGCCGGACATCATCAAGAACGCCGAAATCGCGAAGGCGACGTCGCCGGGGCTCGCTTGGTCCGACGCCCACAGGTGCACGAGCAGGCCGACGAGGCCGGCCTGCAGCGCCAGGACGGCGACGATCTGGACCAGCCAGGTGTTGACGAAGCGCATCCAGGTGCGCTGCGTCGCGGTGCGCCAGGCGCGCGTCGTCGCCGCGAAGCGGTCGGCCTCGCGCGCCTCGGCGCCGAAGGTCTTGACCACGCCGATCGATCCGACGGCGTCGGCGAGCGCCGCGCCGATGGCGGAGTCGCGCGCCTGGCTGATTTGGTTGGCGGGGCGGATGTACGTCGTCGCCATCAACACGTTGAGGATCATGAACGCGATCAGCACCGCGAGGCCGTAAAGCCCGACCAGCGGCCACGCGGCGAGCATGTAGAAGCACAGGCCGAACAGCACCATCAGCGTCGGCGCCAAGCCGAGCACCAGGTTCGAGGTGATGTCGTCGTAGGCCCACATGCCGCGCGACACCCGCCGCACCACGGCGCCGGCGAAGGTGTTGGCGTGCCAGTCGGCGGAGAATCCCTGCACCGTGGCGAAAGCCTCGTTGACCATGTCCTCCATGTTGCGCACCGACATCGGCACCTCGAAGAAGCGCACCGCGGTCTGGCGGAAGAAATGAAACCCGACGGCGAAGCCGAGAAACAGGGCGTAGGCGGCCCACGCCGAGTCGCGTCCCGCGGCCCCCGGGCCCTGGGCGAGGGCGTCGACGAGCTTGCCGGCAAAAATCGGCACCATCAGGTCGGACAAGGTCGAGGCGACGACGAAGACGACGACGGCGGCGAACATCCGCGGCCGGCGCATCCATTGCCGCCAGACGAAGGCGAAGACGTGCAAATTGCTGAGAGACCGGGAGCCGGTCGACGGCGAAGACATCGGAACTTGGGCCCGAAGGCCCCCTCTGCACGAACACAAACACGAACACGATCAGGAGCGGCGACGGGGAGGTTGGCGCGCGCGTCACAGCCCCGGGGCGGGGCGCGCCGCGCGCGAAGGCGTCCGTCGGGCCGCCTTCTGAATCAGAGTCGTGTCATGCGCCGTGCGTCTCCGTGCGAAGGCCGACGCAATTACCCGCGCGGCGCGGAATTGTCGAGGCGGCGGCGTCGGTTGCGCCGCCGGCGTGGCATTCGCGCCACCCTCGGTTGGCGGCCGGCGCGGCGGCGGCTAAGAGAACGTCAACAGTTGCGGGACGGGGACGGCGATGGGCGCCTGGGCCATGCTGATCGTCGCCGGCGGTCTTGAGATCGTCTGGGCGCTCGGATTCAAATACGTCAAGGACGACTCGCCGTGGTGGCAGCAAGTCGGCGTGTTCGTGGCGCTGGTCGCCAGTTTCTGGCTGCTTGTGGCGGCGCTGAAGACGCTGC
>JAJFFL010000192.1 GCA_021776705.1 Alphaproteobacteria bacterium | reverse complement strand
TTTCGCGTGCCGACGGCCGCCGCCCGGACGGCCTTGGACGCTGGCGGCGGGGCGGTCGGCGACGCGCGGATCGCGGGCGCGGCGCGCGGCGTCTTGGGCGTGGCGCCGGTCACGCGCGGGGAATTGTCGCTCTATTTGGCCGGGCCGTTGGTGATCAACGAACAGCAGTGGCGGCGAACTCTGTTGTTCTACCTGTTGCTGTTGATCGCGCCGATTCTCGTCGCCGGCGGCTTGTGCGCGGTCTTGCTGATGCAGATGGAGAACATCCGCCAGGCCCGCGCCGCCCTGTCCGACAGCGAAAAGCGGTTTCGCCTCGCCATCGAGGGCGCGCGTTGCGGCGTTTGGGACTGGGACGTGGCCAACGATACCGTGTTCATGACCGACTCTCTCGCCCGCATGCTCGGCCGCCGCGCCGCTGCGACCTTGTCCGGAGATGAGTTCCTGGCGCTCGTGCGTCACGAGGATCAGGACAAGTTGAAGTTGGCGATTCGGGGAGCGCCGGGTTCCGGTGAAGTCGACGTTGAATTCCGCGCCAACGGCTTGCCGGTGTGGCTGCATGCGCGAGGGCGCCCATGGACCGGCGCCGACGGACGGCCGTCAGGCCGCGTCGTCGGCGTGGCGATCGACGTCACGGAGCAAAAAGGCGCCCAGGCGCGGGTGGCCGCGGCGGAAACGCGGCTCCGTGCTGCGTTGGAGTCGATGTCGGAGTCGTTCGCGCTGTGGGACGCGCGCCGCCGATTGGTCCTGTCCAACGGCAAGTACCGGGAATACTTTCACCTCGACGCCAAGCTGGTGAAGCCTGGGGCGGCTTACGAAATGCTCGACCTCGCCGCGCAAGGCGCGATCAAGACGATGCACGAAGGGCTTGAGGAAGGCGCGAGCGAACTCGAACTTGTCGACGGGCGTTGGATCCATTTGTCGGAAAGGCGCACGGCGGACGGCGGACTGGTGTCCATCGGCAGCGACATCACGCCGCTCAAGAGGCAAGAAACTCAGCTTGTCGAAAACGAAAAGCGCCTTCGCCTGATGGTGTCGGACTTGCGCAAGAGCCAAGAGCGCATCGCCGATCTCGCCCGCAAGTACGAGCAAGAAAAAATCCGCGCCGAAGACGCCAACCGCTCGAAGAGCGAATTCTTGGCCAACATGAGCCACGAACTTCGCACGCCGCTGAACGCCATCAACGGCTTCTCCGAAATCATGCAGCAAGAGATGTTCGGGCCGCTGGGCGACGACCGCTACGTGGAATATGTCGGCGACATTCTTGCGTCCGGCCAACATCTGCTCGCGTTGATCAACGACATTCTGGACATGTCGAAGATCGAGGCCGGGAAGCTCAAGCTCTCCCCCGAACCATTGGCGCCGGACGAACTTCTCGAACAGTGCGCGCGCCTGATGCGCGGCAAAGCCAAAGAAGCGGGACTCGAGCTGACGTTGGCGGCGCAGGACCTGCCGCAAATCGAAGCCGACCCGCGGGCGCTTAAGCAGGTGCTCCTGAACCTCTTGTCGAACGCCCTAAAGTTCACGCCGGAGGGCGGTCAGGTGGAACTGAGCGCGGTCAAGGCCGCCGACGGCGTCGATTTCCGCGTTCGCGATTCCGGCATCGGAATCGCCAAGGAAGACCTGCCGCGGCTGGGGCGCCCGTTTGAACAGATCGAAAGCCAACACTCCAAGTCGCATCAGGGTTCCGGTCTTGGCCTCGCGCTCTCCAAATCCCTGATTGAGATGCATGGTGGAACGCTCTCGATCGAAAGCGTCGAAGGCGAAGGCACGACGGTGACGTTTCACATGCCGAGCAAGCCGCCGCCGGCCCCGATCGTTCCGACGGAGATATCCGCGATCGCCTCCGCCGAAATCTCCGCCGCGACGGCCCCCAGCGCCGAGGCCGACGACCGGGATCCCGCGTACAACGTCAAGGCGCCGGAGACGACGGACGTCGACGGGTGATCAGTCGGCTTCGCCGCGCCGCCGACGGCGCGGCGTCCGGCGATCATCCTGGCGTCTGACCTGTTTCAGCGTCTCCAACCGAACATCGTCGGGCAGGTCGTTCAGGATTTCGACGAGAACCTCGTAGCCTCGGCGTTCGAGCCGCAATTGCGCATCGCGCGCCGTATTCAACGCCGCAAGAGCCGCGTCCGGATCGAAGTCGTCCGCCGACAAGGTCGCTAGGGCTTGTTCTCCGGCCGCGCGCGCCTCGCGCATCATCGGCAACGACCCTCCCCCTTCACTCATCAAACGACGCGTGACGTTTCGCCGGTGTTCCGGGGGCAGCGCCATGACGAACTGCCGCGGCGAAAATTGGCGCTCCGGCGCGGGGCGATCCGTCGGCTCCTGTGTCCAGGGCCCGGCCATTCGCACTCCCGCCGCCTTGCCGCCGACCGCCACGCCGACGATGAACACGTTGAACAACAAGGATACCGCCAGGATCAGATTTCGCCACGCCGAGCCGCTCATCAGGTCACCCTTCCACGTACAGAGTCGTGTCGGCGTCGGGGAATGCTTGAGCCAACACCGCGTTGCCCGCCGCCGCCTCGACCGCGG
>JAJFFL010000191.1 GCA_021776705.1 Alphaproteobacteria bacterium | reverse complement strand
TTTTCCCGCTCGGGCGCCCCGGCGCTGGCCCGGGCGGGGTGGGTCGCGCCACGCAGCGCGTCGAAGCCGCGGGGGTGCGGCCATGCTTCTTCGCCTCTTCAGCGTTGCGGCCGCCGCAGCGGTACTGACGGCGACGGCCGTCGCCGCCGAGCCGCCGAGCGTCGACGAATTCCTTGACGATCCGAACATTCGCGACTTGGCCCTGTCGCCGTCCGGCGACCGGCTCGCGGTGGTCGTGGCGAAAGGCGAATCCCGAGCCCTGGCGATCTACGACACGGCCGATTTCGCGTCGCCGCCGATCGTGCACCCGTTCAGCGAGCTCGCGCCGCTGTGGGTGGAATGGGCGAACGAAGAACGGGTCATGGTGGCTCTGTTCAACCCGACGTTCGAGTTCACGCGAACCCGGCTGATTTTGCCGTCGGCCCGGATCGTCGCAATGAACGTCGACGGAACGCAGACCGCGGTGCTGTTCTCCGACGAGAGCCAGGTGATGCGAGACAACTACAATCTCGCCAACATCACCGACGTTCTTCCCAACGACCCGGGGCACGTGATCATGCCGGGCGTGCGCGGCCGGGATCTCGACCTGTGGAAGGTCGACGTCTACAGCGGCGAAGCCGACCGCATCGGCGTCGGCACGCGTGGAACCATCGCCTGGCTGACCAACATCGACGGCCGTCCGGCGGCGCGTTTCGACGCCAATTCGCGCGGCTCGATCATCAAGGTTTTCGCGCCCGAGTCGTCGGAACCCGACGCGCGCTGGCGCAAAGTGGCGACCGTGCACGAGCGCGACCGGCCGAAATTCAACCCCGTCGCCTATTCGGAACAGCCCGGGGTGCTCTACGTCGCGGCGCGGCCCGACGGCGAAGACCGTGCGGCGATCTACCGGTACGACACGGAAAAAAACCAATTGCTCGAAAAGGTCGCCGGCCATCCGGACTACGACGTCCACACCGCGCTCGTGGACGGGCGGAGCGGGAAATTTCGCGGCTTCGCGTTTGTCGACGACCGCATCGAGTACCGCTGGACCGACCCTGACATCCAAGCCAATTACGAGGCCATCGACGATTACTTCGGCGAGTCCGTGAATCTCAGCGTGTTCGATTCCTCACAAGACGGCCGCACGTGGTTGCTGTTCGCGCGCGGCCCGACGAATCCCGGCTCCTACCACGTCTATGATCTCGACGCCGCGAAGCTGGACGACATCGGGCTCGTCTCGGCGAAGCTGACCGAATCGCGGCTTGGCGCGATGGAGCCGGTCACTTACGCCGCGCGCGACGGGGCGCAGATCCGCGGCTACGTCACGCGGCCGCCCGGCCTGCGCCCGCCGCCATACCCGACCGTCGTCATGCCGCACGGCGGGCCGGAGCTGCGCGACGTGTTCGACTTCGACGTCATGACCCAGTTTCTCGCCACCCGCGGCTATTTGGTGTTTCAGCCCAATTTCCGGGGGTCGGCCGGGTTCGGCGAGGACTACTTGAACGCCGGCCGCAAAGAGTGGGGCGCCCGGATGCAGGACGACATCACCGACGGCCTGCAACACCTCGTCGACAGCGGTCTCGCGGATCCCGCCAAGGTCTGCATCGTCGGCGGTTCGTACGGCGGCTACGCCGCTCTCGCCGGCGCCACCCTGACGCCGGACCGGTACCAATGCGCGGCGAGCATCAACGGCGTGTCGGATTTGCCGGACTTCCTCCGCGCCGTTCGCCGCGACCGCGATCGCGACGACGACGAATACGACTACTGGGTCAGGGTCATCGGCGATCCGAAAACCGACGCCGCCGCGTTGGAGGCGCATTCGCCGGCGCGCCGGGCCGCCGACGCCACGGCCTCGATTCTCTTGATTCACGGCTCCCACGACGGCGTCGTGCCCTACGACCAGTCGGAAGACATGGAGAAGGCCCTGAAGAAGGCCGGCAAGGACGTGGCGTTCGTCACTCTCAGCGGCGCCGGCCACAGCGGATTCAACAAGGCCCACACCCGCCGCGTCTTCGAGGAGCTTGAGTCCTTCCTGGGCGAGCACCTGCCGCTGAACTAGCACCGGCTCGGGCGGCGCGGCCGTGCGCCGGCCGCGCTCACTTTCAGGTTGTGCGCCGCCGCGCTCGACGCGAAACTGAGACCGACGGGAGGCGGTCATGTCGGGCGCGACGAACTTTATTCTCGGACTTGTCGCGGCGTTCGCAACAGCCGGGCCGGCGCAGGCCAAGCCGCCGAGCATCGCCGAGTTTCTCGCCTCGCCGACAATCCACGCCATGGACATGTCGCCGAGCGGCGATCGCCTGGCCGTGGTCGACGAGCCGATCACCGACGGCACGGTGATCATCTACGACCTCGCCGACCCCTCGGCGCCGCCGCACAACCTCAATCTCAAGACCGGTTTTCCGGTTTCGGTGACCTGGGCCAGCGACGATCGGCTGTTGATCACCATGATCGACACCAGCCAGGGCTTCGCGCGGCTGCGCCTGATGTCGGCCGCGCCGGACGGGTCCGACGCCCTGCTGCTTCTCGAAGACGAAGCGGACCTGAAGCAGAGGAACCACAATCTCGCGGCGATCGCCGACACAATGGTGAACGACGAGCGGTCGATCCTGATGCCGCTGTACCGGACGACGACGCTCAATCTCTACAAGGTCGACGTCTACACCGGCGCGGCGAAGCTGGTCGTGCGCGGCGGCCGCAACACGTTCGCGTGGGCGACCGACATCAAGGGCGCGCCGGCGGCGCGGTTCGACATCGCCAGCGGCGGCCGGGCGATCAAGATTTTCATGCCGAACGAGTCGCGGTCGAACTGGCGCCGAGTCGCGATCGTGCGCGAAGACGACAAGTGGGATTTTTTCCCGGTCGCCTACACCCAGGACCCGAACGTGATGCTGGTCGCGGCGCGGGTGAACGAAACCGACCGCGCGGCGATCTACCGCTACGACATCGCGAACGCCGCCTACCTGGAGAAAGTCGCCGAGCATCCGCGCGTCGACGTCACCGGCGCGATGATCAACCCGTGGACCGGAGCCTTCGAAGCCGCGGTCTTCGTCGAAGACCGGGTCTCCTACGAATTCGTGTCGCCGGTTCTGAAACGGCGGATGGAGACCCTGAACGCGGCGATCCCGGACCAGGCCAACATCGCCGTGGTCGACTCAAGCCGCGACGGCGGCCGCTGGCTGGTGACCGCGACGGCGCCGCGCAATCCCGGAAGCTTCCACCTCTACGACGACGCGACGGGCGCGGTGCGCGATCTCGGGCCGGTCTTTCCGCAGCTGACGCCGCAGCGCCTTTCGGACGCTCGCGTGATCCGCTACGCGACCCGCGACGGCGTCGAGCTGACCGGCTACCTCACTTATCCCGACTACGAGGGCCCGTGGCCACTGGTGGTGATGCCGCACGGCGGGCCGGAAGCCCGGGACAACTACGGCTACGACATGTTCCCGCAATTCCTGGCGTCGCGCGGCTTCGCGGTGTTTCAGCCGAATTTTCGCGGCTCCGGCGGATTCGGCGGCGCCTTCGCCGCGGCCGGCCACCGCGAATGGGGCGGCCGGATGCAGGACGACGTCACCGACGGGGTCGAACATCTGGCGCGCGCGGGCCTCGTGCAGCGCGACCACGTCTGCATCGTCGGTCTCAGCTACGGCGGCTACGCGGCGCTCGCCGGGGCCGCGTTCACGCCCGATCTCTACCGGTGCGCGGTGGCGATCAACGGCGTGTCGGACCTCGGACTGCAGCTCGACCACTATCGCGACAACGAGGCGTTCGGCGAAGAGGGCTACGCCTACGCGGTGAAATCGATCGGCGATCCCGATCGCGACGCCGCCATGATCGCCGCGCGGTCGCCGGCGCGCCACGCCGAAGCGATCACGATCCCGGTCTTCGTCATGCACGGCGAAAAGGACGAGCTCGTGCCGGTGGCGCACGCCCACCGCATGATCGACGCGCTCGAGGCCGCCGGCGGCCAAGGCCGGCTCCTGATCCTCAAGGAGGCGGGCCACACGAACTGGCCGCCGAAGGTCACCGCTGAGGTTCTGCGTGAACTCGAACTCTTCATCGGCGCGAACATCTTCTAGCCGCACACCGGGCAGCCCGGGTCCGGCCGCAGGGCGACGGTGCGCGCCTCGGCGGCGAGGCCGTCGTAGAGCAGCAGCCGGCCGGCGAGGCTGTCGCCGACGTGCGCGATCTCCTTGATCGCCTCCAACGCCATCAGCGACCCGATCACGCCGGTCAGGGCGCCGACGACGCCGACGCGGGCGCAGGTCTCGGCCTGCGGCGGTATCTCCGGCACCAGGCAGCGGTAGCAGGGCAGGCGCTCGGCCTTGGGCAAGCGCTTGGTCGGGCCGGACTTGAACGTCGCCACCTGGCCGTCCCAGCGCCCAACCGCGCCGGAGACCAGCGGCTTGGCCTCGGCGTGGCAGGCGGCGTTGACGGCGTAGCGGGTCGCGAAATCGTCGGTGCCGTCGAGCACGAGGTCGAAACCGGCGACCCGGCCGCGCGCGTCGGCGTCGGTGAGGCGGTCGAGGATCACCTCGACGCCGACATCGGGGTTGAGGTCGGCGAGCGCGTCGGCGGCGGCGTCGACTTTGGCGCGGCCGACGTCGGAGGTGCGGAACAGGACCTGGCGCTGCAGGTTGGAGAGGGCGACGGCGTCGTGGTCGACGAGGCCGAGCCTTCCGACCCCCGCGGCCGCGAGGTAGAGCGCCGCCGGCGCCCCGAGCCCGCCGGCGCCGACGATCAAGACCGAGGCGGCGCGCAGGCGCTGCTGACCCGGCCCGCCGAGTTCGCGCAGGACGATGTGGCGGGCGTAGCGGTCAAGCTGTTCGGGCGTCAGGGCCATGGCCCTAGGTAGGGCCTTCGCCGCCGCGCGTCACCTGGATCGGCGCGCCGGCGCGGCGCCCGTCAGAGCGAAAAACCCTTACAGCCCTGTCGACCCGAATCCGCCTTCGCCGCGCGCGGTGTCGGAAAGTTCCTCGGTCGGGGCCCAGGCGATCTGGACGACGGGCGCGACCACCAGTTGCGCGATGCGCTCGCCGCGGCGGATTTCGAAAGCGGCGTCGCCGTGGTTGATCAGCAGCACCTTCACCTCGCCGCGGTAGTCGGCGTCGATCGTGCCCGGCGCGTTGAGGCAGGTGATCCCGTGCTTGAACGCGAGGCCGGAACGCGGCCGAATCTGGGCCTCGTAACCGTGCGGCAAGGCGATCGACAAACCCGTCGAAACCAGCGCCCGCTGGCCCGGCGGCAAGATCAACGGCGCGTCGTCGCGCACCGCGGCGCGCAGATCGAGGCCGGCGGCCTGGGCGGTCTCATAGGCCGGCAGCTCGAGGCCGGTGAAGTGGTCGAGCCGCTTGACCTCGACACGGACGGTCGCGGCGGCGGACGGGCGGTCGAGGGTCGATGTGTTCATGGTGCAAGGATGCGCGGATGCGCCCGGCGGCGGAAGGGAGACGTCCACAAGCTCGGAGTCGGCGCCGACGTCTTCGCCTCAGGGCGACGCGGCGAGCCGTTCCGCGATCTTCGCCGCCAGCCGGTCCGCGACGTCGGTCTTGGACATCTTCGGCCAGGGCTCGTCGCCGTCCGGGCGGACGAGGATGATCTGGTTGTCGGCCCCGCCCATGACGTCCCCGGAGACGTCGTTGGCGACCACCCAATCGGCCTTCTTGGCGGCCAGTTTCTTGCGCGCGTTGGCGGCGACGTCGCAGGTTTCGGCGGCGAAGCCGACGACCAGGCCGGGGCGCTTTTTCTTTTTTCCGGCGAGGGTCTTGAGGATGTCGGGGTTTTCCGCCAGCGCCAGGGGTTCGGGCGCGGCCCCGTTTTTCTTGATCTTGGTCTCGGCGGGCGCGGCCGGCCGCCAATCGGCGACCGCGGCGACCGAAACGAACACGTCCGTGGGCAGCGCGTTTTCGCACGCCTTCAGCATCTCGCGCGCGGTCTCGACCCGCACCGTGGTCACGCCGCGGGGATCGGCAAGCTCGGTCGGGCCGGTCACCAGGGTGACGTCGGCGCCGAGGCGGCCCAGGGCTTCGGCGATCGCGTAGCCCTGCTTGCCGGACGAGAGGTTGGAAAGGTAACGCACAGGGTCGATCGGCTCGCGCGTCGGCCCGGCGGTGACCAGCGCGCGCTTGCCCCGAAGCGACCCGGCGGCGGCCGCGCCGGCGGCCGATCCTCCGTGCCCGTACCAGGACGTCACCGCGTCGGCGATCGCCAGCGGCTCCGCCATCCGGCCGAACCCGAATTCGCCGCACGCCATGTCGCCTTCGTCGGGACCGACGAACAGGACGCCGTCGTTCTTCAGGGTTCGGAGGTTCCGCCGGGTCGCGGGGTGCTCCCACATCCGCACGTTCATCGCCGGGGCCATCAGAACCGGCTTGTCGGTGGCGAGAAGCGCCGTCGACGCCAGATCGTTCGCGAGGCCGGTCGCGGCCTTGGCCATCAGATCGGCGGTGGCCGGCGCGACCACCACCAGATCGGCCGAGCGCGACAGCTCGATGTGGCCCATTTCGGTTTCGTCGGTGAGCGAGAACAGGTCGTCGTAGACTTTGTCGCCGGACAGGGCGGCGACCGAAAGCGGGGTGACGAACTCCTTCGCTGCTCGGGTCAGCACCGCGCGCACGCCGATCCCGCGCCGCGACAGCTCGCGAATGAGCTCCAGCGCCTTGTAGGCGGCGACGCCGCCGCCGATCAGGAGTAGAACGCGTTTATCCACCACGATCCCTTCGCCTTCGGCCCACACATAGCGGCGAATGGTGAAAGAAACGACGCCCGTCTTCACAGAACCGACGCCCAAACAAGGTAAATTTCATGTTATACACATGCCGGCGCGGGGGCCTGCGGCCTGTCCCAACTACGGGGAGGGACGATGCGGACCGTGATCTTGCGCTTGGCCTGCGCGTTGCCGGGCCTGGCTCTGTTGTTGTGGCCGACGCCGACGATCGGCGCGCCGTCCGCGGCGGTGCGGGACGCGCCCGGTTTCGTCTTGGCCGTGACGCGCCCGACAGCGCCCCGGCCTGCGCCCCAGACCACCCCGACGTCGCCCGAATGATCTCGACATCCAGCCGCGGGCGGCCGCATTCTCCGCCGGTCTGACGGGGGAGATAGCCATGCCGGATCTGGTGCTCGCCGCGGCGGCGCTCGCGGGCCTCACGCTTTACATGTACGCGCAGCTCACCGCGCTCGCCGTGCTCGCCGGCTCGAAGGGCCGGCTGTCGAAGGAATACGTGAAGTCCAAGCAAGGCGAGCCGCCGCCGGAATGGGTGGCGCGCTCAGGCCGGAACTTCATCAATCTGTGCGAACTCCCGGTCCTGTTCTACGCCCTTGTCGCCTTCCACCTGGCCCTGCCGGGGACCGCCGACGCGCTGCAGACCGGTCTGGGCTGGGGCTTTGTCGCGACTCGTTTCGCGCATTCGTTCGTGCACGTCACGATCAACCACGTCGGCCTGCGCTTTTTGTTCCACCGCGCCGGCGCCGTGATCCTGATCGTCATGTTCGTCCGCTTCGTGTTGGCGGTCGCCTAGGCCGTGGCCGCGTCCGGCCGGTCCGGCGGCGGCGGCATTTCGGGGAACGTGGGGCGGCCCGCCGGCGGCGGCGCCCAGGACGGGGCGCGCGACGCGTAAACGGTCATTTGCGGCGCAAAGGTCTCCGGATCGTCGAGGCTGGACGCGCGCACGAACGCCAGGCCGGGGGCGCCGGAATTCACCGACACCACGGCCGAGCCGCAAGTCGGGCAGAATTTTCGGGTCACCAGGTTGCCGCTGTCGGCCGGCTTGGCGAAGGCGGCGAGGTCGCCGGTCACCGCGAAGCCGTCCTCCGCAACGCCCATGTGCGAACAAAACGCGGTGCCTGAAGAGCGCCGGCAGTCGTCGCAGTAGCAGTCGCCGCCGACGGTCTGGGCGCCGGAAATCTCATAGCGCACCGCGCCGCACAGGCATCCGCCCCGAATCGTGTCGTTCATTGCGTTCTCCCCAAGTCGATTTCATAATGCAAGCGACTCTCTAATTCAAAGAATTGTTAAATGCAAGTGACAAGGGAAAGCGAGGCCCGTCATGGCGGCGGCTAAAGGCGAAAAGCGCGGCGGCGCGATGGCCCGGTCCGGCTGTCCGATCGCGTCGACGCTGGATCTCGTGGGCGACGCCTGGTCGCTGGTGCTGGTCCGGGACATGCTCAACGGCAAGTCCCGGTTCTCCGAATTCCTGGCGTCGCCGGAGGGCGTGACCACCAACATCCTCGCCGACCGGCTGAAGCGGCTCGAGGCGTCCGGGCTGATCGGCAAGTCGGCCTATCAGCAGCGGCCGGTGCGCCACGCCTATGTCCTGACCGAGAAGGGGCGGGACCTGGCGCCGGTGCTTCAGGCCATGTGCCGCTGGGGCGCCGCGCATCTTCCCGGATCCTGGACGCCGCCGAAGAGCTTCATGGCGCTTTAGGCTCGGCGGTCGCGCGCCGGCCGCAACCCCGGTTCAGCCGCCCCAGGCGCTGGCGACCGCCGCGCCGGCGACGGCGGCGGCGGACAGAGCCAGCACCCAGACCGCGAGACCGCGGCCGCGCGTGGCGTCGGCGTTGGCGCGGGCCAGCCGCGCGACCGTGTCCTGGTCGAGCTTGACGCCGCCCTCGGCGACGGCGCCCGCGGCGGCGTTGAGGTCTTCCAGCGCGCGCGGCAGGCGGCGAAACGCGGTGCGCAGACGCTTGAGGTCGTCGACGGCGTCGCGCGCCAGGCCTTCGGGCCCGAGCTCGCGGCGGATCCAGCGCTCGACCACCGGCCGCGACGCCTCCCACATGTCGAAGTCCGGATCGAGCGCGCGGGCGACGCCCTCCACCTGCACCATGGTCTTTTGCAAGAGGATCAATTCCGGCCGCAGCCGCATGTCGAACAACTCGGTGACCTCGAACAGCTGCAAGAGCACCCGCGCCATCGAGACCTCGCCGGCGGTCTTGCCGAAAATCGGTTCGCCGACGGCGCGCAAGGCGGCGGCGAAGTCGTCCACGGAGTGGGTCTCCGGCACATAGCCGGCCTCGAAGTGGATCTCGGCGATGCGGCCGTAGTCGCGGTGCAGGAATCCGAACAGGATTTCGGCCAGGTAGCGCCGTTGCGGCTTGCCGATGCGGCCCATGATTCCGAAATCGACGACGACCAGCGCGCCGTCGGCGTCGGCGAACAGGTTGCCCTCGTGCATGTCGGCGTGAAAGACGCCGTGGTCGAGGGCCGAGGCGAGGAAGGCGCGGACCGTGGTCACCGCGAGTCCGGACAGGTCGATCCCCGCCGCCGCAAGCTTCTCAGTATCCGTCAGCGAGATCCCGTCGACCCACGCCGTCGTCATCACCCGCTTGCCCGACCGGGCCCAGTCGACGGCCGGAACGCGGACGTCGTCGAGGCCGGCGGCGACCTCGTCGAGTTCGGACGCCGCCGCCGCCTCCAGCCGCAGGTCCATCTCCAGCGTCATCGACCGCACCAGGGTCTCGACGAACCGCCGCGGCTCGAGCCGCGCCGCGGCCGGCGCGAAGATCTCCAGGAGCCGGGCGCCGAGCCGGAACGCGGCGGCGTTGGCGGCGATCTTCTGTTCGATCCGAGGGCGGAGAATCTTCACGGCCACGAGCGCCCCCTCGGCGGTCCGCGCCTGGTGCACCTGGGCCACCGAGGCCGCCGCGACCGGCGGCCCGACGACGGCGAACAGTTTCTTCACGGAGGTCTTGAACTCGGTCTCGATGGCGCGCTCGGCCTCGGCCGTCGGGAACGGCGCGAGCTTGTCCTTCAAGGTCGCGAGGCCGGCGGCGAAGTCGGCGCCGACGAGGTCGGCGCGGGTGGACAGGAACTGGCCGAACTTAACGTAGGCGGGGCCGAGCTTTTCGAGCGCGCGGGCGAACCGGGCGCCGGGACTTTCGCCGTTCCGCGGCCGCGCGATCAGGCGCGCGGCGCGGCCGAGCAGGCGGCCGGCGGGCGGCAGCCGGTCTTGGTACTCGACCGGCAACAAGGCGTCGTGACGCGCGAGCACCCAGCTCGCGCGCGCCAAACGCATCAGGCTCGCGGTCGTGCGGAACATGGATTTGGTCTTAGTCCCCAAACGGACGGTCCGCCAGCAAGCACGGCGCCCGTTCGCCGGGGCCGGCTCAGCCGAAGTGGAAGACGTTGAGCTTATGGCCGGCCGGGTCGCGGAAGTAGGCGGCGTAGAACGGCTCCGGCGGGCGCGGCCCGGGGTCGCCCTCGTTGGCGGCGCCGAGCGCCAGGGCCTTGGCGTGAATCCGGTCGACGGCCTCACGCGACGGCGCCGCGAGGGCGACCATGACGCCGTTGCCGACGCTCGCCGGACGCCCGTCGTAGGGCTTGGTGACCGACAGCGACGCGGCGCCCCCGGGGGCGCTCCAGACGATGAACGTCTCCAGATCCAGGATCCGCTTGGCGCCGAATTCGGCGAGCAAGGCGTCGTAAAACGCCGCCGCGGCGGCGAGATCGTCGGTCCCAAGCGTCACATAGCCGATCATGCGATCCTCCTCGCCGGCGCGCGGCCTAGATCCGCCACCCCATATGCAACGCCGCGACCCCGCCGGAATAGTTGGCGACGGTGACGTTCTTGAATCCCGCGGCGCGGACTTCCGCGGCGAACGCCTCCTGATCGGGAAAGCGGCGGATCGACTCCGCCAGGTAGCGGTAGCTGGCTTCGTCCTTGGCCAACAGACCGCCGAGGCGCGGGATCGCCTTGAACGACCAGGCGTCGTAGAGCGGCTCGAAGGTTGCGGTCGTCAGCCGCGAAAACTCCAAGCACAAGAATCGCCCGCCCGGTTTCAGCACCCGGCGCATTTCGGCGAGGGCGGCGGCGCGGTCGGTGACGTTGCGGATTCCGAACCCGATGGTGACGGCGTCGGCGATCTTGTCCTTGAACGGAAGCCGCTCGGCGTCGCCGGCCGTCCAGGTGATTCCGTCGCCGCGGCCGCCGCGCCCGGCGCGCAGCATCTGCTCGTTGATGTCGCAGACGACGGCGTCCGGCGGCGGGCCGCCGCGGCGCGCCGCCGCGCGCCCCCCGCGCGCCACCCAGCGCCGCGCCAAGTCGCCGGTGCCGCCGGCGACGTCGAGAAGCCGTTCTCCCGGTTGCGGGTTGGCGCGCGCGATCACGAAGTCCTTCCACACCCGGTGGACGCCGAGCGACAAGACGTCGTTCATCAGGTCGTAGCGCCGCGCCACGCGGTCGAAGACGCCGCGCACGCGCGTCGCCTTGTCGCCGCGCGCGACCTCCTCGAAACCGAAGGAGACGGGCCCGTCGGGAGCGTCGTCGATCATGCGCCTTGTCTAGCGGCCGGCGCGCCGCGCGGCTATATCGGCCCGCATGCCGGAGCTGCCCGAAGTCGAAACCGTCCGCCGCGGCCTCGCGCCGGCGATGGCCGGGCGGCGGATCCTCGCCGTCGAGGCGCGGCGCCCGGATTTGCGCTTTCCGTTCCCGGAGCGGTTCGCCGAGCGGCTGACCGGCGCCCGCGTCGCGGCGCTCGACCGCCGCGGCAAGTATCTGATCGCCGGTCTCGACACCGGCGAGGCCTTGGTCATGCACCTCGGCATGTCGGGCCGCTTCACGGTCGAGACCGGCGTCAACGCTCTCAGGCCCGGCGACTTCGTGCGCGCCCCGGGGGTCGACGCCCGCCACGACCACGTCGTCTTCGCGCTCGAGGGGGGCGCGCGGGTGACGTTCAACGACCCGCGGCGCTTCGGATTCATGGATCTTGTCGCGATCGCCGGGCTGGACTCCTGCGCGCATTTTCGCGGCATGGGGCCGGAGCCGTTGTCGGAGGCGTTCGACGCCGCCGCCCTGTCGGCCGCGCTCGCCGGCAAGCGGGCGCCGATCAAGGCGGCGCTGCTCGACCAGAAGGTCGTCGCCGGGCTCGGCAACATCTATGTCTGCGAAGCCTTGTTCCGCACCCGGATCAGCCCGCGGCGCCTGGCGCGTTCGACGGCCGGAGCGCGCGCCGCGCGGCTGGCGCCGGCGATCAAGGCGGTGCTGACGGAGGCGATCGCCGCGGGCGGCGCGTCGCTCAAGGATTTCGCCTCCGCCGAGGGCGGGCTCGGCTACTTCCAGCTCGACTTCGCCGTCTACGGCCGGGACGGCGAGACCTGCCCGCGGCTGGGCTGCGGCGGCCGCATCGCCCGCTTCGTTCAGTCCGGCCGCTCCTCCTTCGCCTGCGGGCGCTGCCAGCGTTAACCACGCTTGCGTGTTGGCGCGGCCGCCCGGAACGCGTTATGCAGACGCCCGACGCGACGCCAAGGGTCTGATCCCGTGCGACATCTGTTGATCTCCGCCGCTTTTGCGGCCCTGACGGCCGGCCTCGCCGCCGCCGCCGACACCCGGTTTTCCTCGGTGGTCGAGGATCTGCCGCTGATGGACGGGTTGGTGGAGACCGCCGCCGCGCCGTTTGAAACCGCCCAAGGGCGCATCGTCCGGATCGAAGCGGAAGGCGCCGCGGCCCCGGCGTCGGTGCGGCGCTACTACGAGGACGCCCTGCCGGCGCTCGGCTGGACCCGGGTCGGGTCCGACGATCTGCGGTTCCGCCGCGGCGGCGAAGCCCTCGAGATCCGACTTGGCGGCGGCGCGCCCCTGCGCGTCACCTTCGTCATCACCCCGGTCGCTGCGACCGCTTCCCCTTAGAGGATTTCATGGCCTACGAGCACATCGTCGTCGACGTCGACGGGGGCGTCGGCGTCATCACGTTGAACCGCCCGTCGGCGCTCAACGCGCTCTGCGACGCTCTGACCACGGAGATGTCCGACGCGCTGGACAAGTTCGCCGTCGACGACGCCATCGGCTGCGTCGTCTTGACCGGCTCGAACAAGGCCTTCGCCGCCGGGGCCGACATCAAGGAGCTGCAGGACCGCGATCTGATCGATCTGTACAAGAACGATCCGTTCGCCCGCACCTGGGAATCCGTGGCGCGGTTCCCGAAGCCGATCCTCGCCGCGGTCGCCGGCTACGCCCTCGGCGGCGGCTGCGAGATCGCCATGATGTGCGACTTCATCATCGCCGCCGAGAACGCCAAATTCGGCCAGCCCGAGATCACGCTCGGCGTCATGCCGGGCGCCGGCGGGACCCAGCGCCTGACCCGTTTCGCGGGCAAATCCAAGGCGATGGACCTGTGCCTGACCGGCCGCATGATGGACGCCGCGGAGGCCGAACGCTGCGGCCTGGTGTCCCGGATCGTGCCGCTCGACGACCTGCTCGACACCGCCCGCGACGCGGCCAAAAAGATCGCCTCCATGTCGCTGCCGATCGCGATGATGACCAAGGAGACGATCAACGCCGCATACGAAACGACGTTGTCCCAGGGCATCCAATTCGAGCGCCGGGTGTTCATGTCGATGTTCGCCACGGAGGATCAGAAAGAAGGGATGGCCGCGTTCGCGGAAAAACGCGCCGCCCACTTCAAGAATCGCTAGGTTGCAACCGCGTCGCACGCTCCGTGTTGACGGGCCCTGGGGCCAGGGCTATACCCGCCGCCCGAATCGGGTTCGGGCCCGTCGCCGGACGGGGGCATGAAGGAAGCCGAGAGAACATGGCCAATACGACGTCCGCCAAGAAGTCGATTCGCAGAATCGCGCGCCGCACCGAGGTCAATCGCGCCCGCCGTTCGCGGGTGCGCACCTATCTGCGCGTCGTCGAAGAAGCGATCGCCAAGGGCGACGGCGCCGCCGCCAAGGCCGCCTTGGCCAAAGCGGAGCCGGAAATGATGCGGGCCGTGTCGAAGGGCGTGTTCCACCGCAACACCTGCGCCCGAAAGATCTCCCGGCTGTCCAAGCGCGTGAAGGTCCTGACCGCCTAGGCGCCGCGCCGCCGCACCGACGTTGTTCGCTTCCGAAAATACTTCGGAAGTATTAGAGAAGCCCGACCCAAGTAAACTGGGGTCGGTTTTTTTCGTTTTGCTGC
>JAJFFL010000020.1 GCA_021776705.1 Alphaproteobacteria bacterium | reverse complement strand
GCCGACGCGGCGCGCGCCGCCGCCGAAGCTTTCGTCGACCGCGAAGCCGCCGGCGCCGCGGCGGCCGCCAGCCCGGCCGATTTCCGTCTGTGGTGGCACCGCACCCGCGGCCGCGACATTCCCGACGCCGCGGCGTTGCACGCGGTGAACGTGTCGCGCGGCTTGTTGCGGTCGATCGCGCGCCGGCATCCCGAACTCGAGGTGCGCAAGATCAGCCTCGACGCGGTGCGCACGCTCGGCCCCTCCGACCGAGGCGACGCGCCGGATCTCTAGGGATTCGCCCGCGGCGGCCGTTTCCAGACGATCGACATGAATTCGTCGCGCAACCCCATGGCGGCCATGTTGGCCCAGCTCTGATCGCCGTATTTGACCGAGCCGAACAGGTATTCGGCGCCGGCCGCGCGCGCGTCGTCGGCGCGGCGGGCGATCAAGGCGCGCTGCACCCCGCGGCGGCGAAACGCCGGCACGGTCGAGGCTTCGGCGAGGTAGGCGACGTCGCCGAACAGCGTCAGCATGGCTTCGCCGGCGATCTGGTTGTCGACGAAGACAACGTAGCGGATCCAGTCGGCGGGCCCCGGCCAGCAGCCGAGCGCGGCCTCGGCGACGGCGGCGTCCTGGCGCGCCTCCAACCCCCAGCCGGCGTTGACGGCGCGGGCGTAAAGCGCCGCGTCGGCCGGCTTGGCGACGACGCGAATGTCGTGCGGCGGCGCCTTGACGCGCACCTCGTCGACGCGCGCCGCCATCCAGGCGTCAAGCTCCGACGGCGCGAATCCGTGCGCCAGAAAAGTCGCGCTGGCGTCCTCGCTGATGTGGGTGCCGGGCCAGGAAAAATGGCAGGCGCAGCCGGCCGCGTCGAACCAGGCGACCAGATCCCCCAGCCGGTCGATCTTGTCCGGGCCGAAGCCGGTGATCTGGTTCGGAGAATCGTTGTCGGGAAACGACGCCGCGCGGCGCGTGATCAGCCCGCCGCCCCAGTTTTTCATCGCGCAGCCGTAGAGCTCCGCGCCGCCGGCTTCGAGCACGTTCGCCATTTCCTGATTTTCCTGACGCTCGTGAAAGCCCGTCAGGCGCGCGGCGAGGTCGCGATCAAGCCGGCTCATCGCACCGGAATGTAGATTTCGGTGATCTGGTCTTCCGGCGCGGTGTCGACGCGGTCGGTGACCAAGACCTCCCAGCGCCCGCCGTTGCGCTCCAGTCGATGCGCCGCGATGTAGGCGTCGAGCTTGGCGTACAGCGTCGCCGTGGCGTCGCCCGGGCCGCGGTGGGTGACCTTGACCGCGCGTCCGGCGTAGCTGTGGCCGAAAATCACCCGGCCGTCGCCATCGACGCGTTCGCGGCCGCCGTACGGGATCGCGGCCTGGAACGCCCACAACGGCGGCTCCCACTCGGTGACGACTTTGCGCGCCGGCCCGTCGGCGGCCACGCCGCGCGCCGCCATGAAGCCGCGGACCTCGTTCAACGCCGCGTCGAAGGCGGCATTCTGGTCGGCCACGTCGCCGCGCATGCGGTCGGCGATGTAGACCACCTGAACGCTGTCGACGTCGACGATTCGGGCCCGAGCGTCGGCGAAATCGGCCCCCGGAAGCTGTTCCGCGAACGCCTTGAAATCGCGAAGCCCGTTGTCGAATTCCGGACCCAGCGCGCGCTGAAAACCGAGCCCGGCGTAGCGGGCGATCAGGTTGAAGCCGAAGTCGGCTTCGAACGACCAAGTCACGTCGCTGCCGCCGGGCCGTGGTTGAACGGTGAACATCGTGTCGGCCCGGCCGCGGCCGACGAATTCGATCGACGCCTCGATCCGGCGGTACTCCTCCGCCGCGACGATGACACGGTCGAACGCGGTCGCGCCCGGCGTCGCCGGGCGCCACGACAGCGCCGCGCCTTCGCCCGTACCGGGCCCGCTGAATTCGACCTCGGCGTTCGGGGCGCGGCGCGTCCACGGCGACCACTCCAGGAAAACCTGCGGGTTGGCGAGCAGCGTATAGACGGTGGCCGGCGGCCGATCGACCGGGATGAAGCCCTCGATCCGCGCCTTCGACGGCAAAAACAGGCCGATCAGCGCCAGCAGAAGCGCCAAGCCGGCGACTCCCGAGAAGACACGCACCAACCACGACATGCGGGTCCCCCCGGCCGCTCGTCTGCGCCGAATCGCGCCGACTCTTCGGATCGACCGTAGCACCCGCCGAAACAAGGGTCAGCCGCCGCCCGGGGTCTCATCCCCAGGCTCGCGCCGCGGCGGCGACGGCGCTAGAGTCGGCGTCGGCTCGCCGCCCCGGATCGCCATGACCCTGTCGCTTACCTGGTCTTCCCATGGCCGCGCCGTCGTCCCGTTGGCGGCGGCCCTGGCGCTGCACGCGGCGGCCGCGACAGCGCTGCTCTGGTCGCCAGAGCCTCGAACGCCGCCGCCGACGGCCGCCTCGGTCACCCCGATCACGTTGGTCTTCCTGCCGCCGCCCGCCGCGTTGGAGACGCCGGCCGACGTCGCGGACGCGGCGACGCCGGCACCCGCGTGGACGCCGCCGGAGATCGTCGCGCCGCCGTTCATTCTGCAGTCCGAGCGCGCGCCCGACACGGTCCAGGAACGCGTTCTCGCCCTGCCGCCGATGAGCGACGAGACGCGCCGCGTCCTGCAGGCTCTCGCCGGCTGCATGCGGCCCGACGGCACGCGCCGCGTCGGCTGCCTCGTCACCGGCGCGTTGCGGACGCCGGGAGAGGTCGACGCCGGGTTCGGACTGGCCGGCCTCAGCGCGGCCGAAATCCGCGCGCTGTTCGAGGGCGCGCCGCTGATGCCCAAGGCCCCTGACGCGCCGCTCGACGGGGCCCGCGACCGGCGCCTGTCGGGAGCCTCGGAAATGCGCGAACGGTTGCCGCCGGCGCATGCCGATCCCGTCTTCGGGGATTGACGAAGCCGCCGCGCCGGGCTTGGTGCGCCGCCATGAGCTTCATGTCGGACACGCCCGCGCCCGCGCACCCCGCCATCCTCGACGCGGTCGCACGCGCCAACCACGGTCTGGCCGCCAGCTACGGCGCCGACGAGGTGTCGAAGCAGGTCGAACGCCGGCTGGCCGAGCTGTTTGAAACCGACGTGTCGGCCTGGATGGTCGGCTCGGGCACGGCGGCGAACGGCTTGGCGGTCGCGACCTTCGTGTCGTCCATGGGCGCGGTGCTTTGCCATCAGGAAGCGCACATCGAGCGCGACGAACGCGGCGCCGTCGAGTTTTTCAGCGGCGGCGCGAAACTGTCGCTGCTGCCGGGCGCGCACGCCAAGATCGACCTTTCCGCCCTTGAGACCGCGTTGGCCAGGATCGACCCGGGTTTCGTGCACGAAACCCCGGCCGAACTGCTGTCGTTGACCAACTTGACGGAGTCCGGGGCCGCCTACGCCGCCGCGGAAATCGCCGAGAGGGCCGGCGCGGCCAAGGCGCGCGGCCTCGCCGTTCACCTCGACGGGGCGCGTTTCGCCAACGCGATCGCGTCCACCGGCGCTTCGCCGGCGGACATGACGTGGCGCGCCGGCGTCGACGTCGTGACCTTCGGCGCGACCAAGAACGGCGCCCTCGGCTGCGACGCCATCGTGCTGTTCGGCGCGGCGCGGAAAAAGGCTCCCGAGCTCCAAGCCCGCGCCAAGCGCGCCGGCCACATGCCGGCGAAAATGCGCTTCCTCGCGGCGCAGATGGACGCGCACCTCGCCGACGGCCTGTGGCTCGCCAACGCCCGCCGGGCGAACGCCGCCGCGGCGCGGCTCGCCGACGGGTTCGCCGCCGTCGACGGCGTCACTCTCGCCCACCCGGCGGACGGCAACGAAGTGTTCGCGTTCATGCCCGACGCGCTCGCGGCGAAGTTGTCCGGAGCCGGCGTCGCGTTCCACAAATGGCTCGACGGCTCGCAGAGATTCGTCTGCTCCTGGGCCACAAAAGACGCCGAAATAGACGCCGCTCTCGCCGCCTTGCGAGCTTAAACGCGTTCACAAATGACCTCGCGCGCCGATTGCAGTATTGTGCGACGTGTCGAATGATGCACGCCAAGGATGCAAGCTGCAGATTTTCGAACGTGGAGCGTGTGGTCGTGAACGACCAATCGGGCCGGCCGTCCGCGACGACCGAGCGAATTCTGACAGCCGCCCGCGCCTTGGTTCAGACCGACGGCGCGGCTGAGTTGACGATCCGTCGCGTGGCGCGCGCCGCGTCGGTGTCGCCGTCGCTGGTGATCCGCTACTTCGGCAGCCGCGGCCAGTTGCTCGCCGACGTGTTCGACGGCCAACGGGCCATGTTCGCCTCGCAGCTCAAAGACGAAGCGCGGTCGAACGCCGCGCCGCGGCTGCGGATCGATGCGGTGCTGGAGCTGTTTTTTCAACGCGACCTCGAGGACCCCGGCTTCACGCGCGACTTCATGGCCGCGACCTGGGCGGCGACGACCGAGAACGTGCGCCGGGCGAGCCGGGAAACCCGGCGCGACGTCGAAACCTTGGCGACGGCGCTGGACGGCGCGGCCGCGACCGCGGCCGTTCGCGACACGGCGGCGAAGTCCTTGATGGCGATTTATCGTCTGGCGCTGGCCGAAACTCTCGCGTCCAACGAATCCGCCGCGGACGGCCTCGTCCGCTTGTCGGCGCAGGTGAATTTTGTTTTCGCCGGCTTGCGGGCGGCCGACTGACGCCGCCGCCCTTTCGCGGCGCCCGGCCCTCGACAAGCCGCGACCGATCTTGAATCGTCGCTTTATGAACACGTCGAAGGCGAACCGCTCATCCGCCGGCCTGGCGGCGATCTTCGCCGCGGCCCTGACCCTCGGCGCGGCCCCGCCGGCGGCGGAGCCGGAGGCGTCGGCCGAAGAATCCCGTCGCGCCGCCCTGACGGCGCCGCTGGACGACGCCTGGGCGGCCGAAGACATGGCCGCCGCCGCCGAGGCGCTGATCGCCATCGCCGACGCCGACCCCGATCTGGCGCGCGAGCACGAAGGCGACGTCGTGATCTACATCGTCGACCAGCTCGAACGGGCCGGCGACGACGACCGGGTGCTGCGCCTTTTCACCGCCTTGGCGGCGGCCGACTGGAGCGCGCCGGATTCGGTGTTTCACCCCGAGTGGCTGAAAGTTGAACTCGGGCGCCGGCTGCTGGCGCGCGGCGAAGCCGAAACCGCCGCGGCGGCCTTGGCCGACGTGCGCACCCAGTATTACGCGATGGATCTGCGCACCAACCGCCGCTTCGAAACGCTGTGGCCGACGTTGGCGCACGCCGACGACATCGAAGCGGCGACCCAGGACTGGCGCGACGAAGTCGACGCGGCGGCGCAAGGCCTGCCGGGCTATCTTGAGCCGATCCTCGAGCAGATGTCGGCGCACCGCGCGTTCGGGCGTCCGCAGGAGGCGGCGGCCCTCGGCCAGGCGGCGCGGCGGCGGCTGATGTTCGGCGGCGCGCCCTACCTCGACCAGGACGACGCCGCGGCGAAAGTGATGCTGTCGCTCGCCGACGCGCTTTACGAAACCGGCGCGGCGGCGCAAGCGCGGGTGGTGCTGCGTCAGGCGATCACGCTGCCGTCGGACGGCCGGCAGCCAAACATGTACGTGATCCTCGAGGCGGCGGAACGGCTGCTCGACGAAGGCCGCTTCGCCGACGCCGCCCGCACCGCGCGGCGGGCCCCGGACGACGCCCTGTGGGACTATGCGCAGCTCAAGAAGGCGGCGATCCTGGCGTGCGCGGCGGCCGAAACCGGCGACCGCGACGCCTGGGCGGAGAAAGTCCAGGCCCTGCGCGACGGCGCCGGGCTGTTCCCGATCCCCTACACGCGGGCGCTGCTGTGCGGCGGCGCGCTCGACGAAGCCGCCGACGCCTATCTCGCCCAGATGAACGACGACCGCTGGGGGCCGGCGCTGTACACCGCGTTTCAGTCCTTCGACGGCCGCGACCGCGCCCCGCGCTACGTGCGCGAACTGCTCGACCGCCGCGACGCCGCCCTCGCCCGGCCCGACGTCGCGGCCCGCGCCGAGGCGCTGTTTCGCTCCGCCGACTGGCCGTTGCCGGTCACCTATTGGGGCTACTGGTAGGGCTTACGGCGGGCCGGCGTCCAACGCCGCCAGCACCGCCGCCCACAGGGTTTGCTGATAGGCCTCGTAGCGCGGGTCGACGGTGTTGATCATCAACGCCAGCGACATGTCGCGCGCCGGCAGATGTTCGGCCTTGGCGATGTAGCCGAGCATGTAGCCGCCGTGGAATCGGCTTTCGCCGTCGGGACCGTTGTCGCGCAGCTGCATCCCGGGGCCGTAGGCGTCGCCGAGTTGCGGCGGCGTGCGGCGGTTGAGGCCGCCCATCACCGTCGACAGGTAGTCGGCGTCGAGGGCGCGGCCCGAAAACCAGGCTTGGGCCCAGCGCGCCAGATCTCCCGACGTCGCCGCCCAGCCGCCGCCGCCCCACTCCATCTCCGGATCGTAGGCGAAGCGGCCGTCGGCGTAAGCTTTCGCCGGCGCGCCGCCGAACGCGGCCTGGATCGGCGGCGGCAGATAGCCGGCGGCGACCTGCGCCAGGTCGCGAGTCTGCGGTTCGATTTCGTCCAGTCCGAGCGGCGCCAGGAAGCGCGCGGCGACCAGCGCCTCGATGGAGTCCCCGGCGACGTCTTCGATCATCAAGGCGGCGAGCGTGTAGCTGACGTCGGAATAGTGAAAATTCTCGCCCGGCGCGAACGCCGCCGGCGTTCCCGAAACCCAGGCCGCGAAGTCGTCGTGGCTGACGCCGATGTCGGCGAGGTCGACGCCCTCGGTCCACGTCCGCTCGATCGCGGCGGCGAACCCCGGCTGCTCGAGGTAGTCGGTTCCCACGCCGCTGGAATGGTTGAGCAAGTTGGCGAGGGTGATGGTCTCGGCGTTCGGCCACTCGGCGTACCAGGCGCGGTCCGCGAGAACCTCGGCGACCGGCGTGTCCATCGCCAGCGCCCCGTCTTCGATCAGCGCCATCGCCGCCGCGGCGACGAAGGTCTTGCCGATCGAGCCGGCGAGCAGCCGGTGGTCGACGTCCATGGCGACGCCGGTCTCGACGTCGGCGAGCCCGGTGGCGACTTCGATCACGGTCCCGTCCGGCAGCACCACGGCCGCCGTCGCGCCGGGAAACCCGGCGGTCGCGCGGACGCCGTCCAGCGCCTCCTGCAACGCCTCGCGGACGCGGGCGTCGCGCGCCGAATCACTCGTGTCGGAGGGGCCGGACGGGCCGGCGGCGCACGCTGCGACGGCCACGGCGGCCGCCGCCGCAAGTCGTTTCCACATCGCGATCTCCCCAAGCGTCGCCGCCACTTTGGGCGACACGGCGATGTCGCGTCGACCTTCCTGCGACCGGGGCGGCGCCGGCGCTGTGAATGCTTTCGCGTGTGCGGTGCGACAAGTCGCCTCGATTGTGGTTATGCTGGCGCGCACGTTCGCTGATTCGCCCCGGGGGCCCCGCATGCTCAACGCCATTATTGCGAAAGCGCAGAAACTCATCCTGTCGCCGAAGGCCGGATGGGACATGGTGGACGCCGAAACCACCGACATGATGACTTTGTACAAGACCTGGATCGCGCCGCTGGCGGCGATTCCGGTTCTGGCCGCGTTCATCGGCACCGTGTTCATCGGCGTGCCGACGTTTTCAGGCGGCGTGATCCGCTATTCCGTCGCCACCGGCATCGGCCAAGCGGTGATCACCTATGTGCTGGCGCTCGGCTGGGTCTATGTGTTCGCGATGATCGTCGACTTCTTGGCCCCGAATTTCGGCGCCGAGAAGAATTTCGACAAGGCGTTCAAGGTTTCCGCGCATTTTCCGGTCGCGGGCTGGCTCGCCGGCATCTTCGCGATCATCCCGATGGCCTCGTTCTTGAGCATCCTTGGGCTCTACAGCCTCTACCTCCTGTTCGTCGGCCTGCCGCGGATCATGGCCCCGGCCGAAGACAAGAAAACCGTCTATGTGCTGGCCTGCATCGGCGTCGCCATCGTTCTCGGCATCGTCGTCTACGGCGTTCTCTACGCCGTCACGCCGAAGCCCGGCTTCGGCCTCTGACCCGCACGGGCCCATAGCGCCCCGGGCGCTTTCAGCGTAAAGGCGCTCGCCCTGGTGCGAGCGCCTTTTCATGTCCGCCGTCACTCTTGCC
>JAJFFL010000190.1 GCA_021776705.1 Alphaproteobacteria bacterium | reverse complement strand
TCCAGGCCGCGCCGGTCGACCGTCCCGCCGAGGTGGTCGCTCAAGAAACCGAAGAACGCCGCCAGGTCGCGGCCGTAGGCCTCCACCGTTCGCGGACTCGACCGGCGCTCGCCGCGCAGATGGTCAAGGTAGGCGGTCAGCATCTCGTCGGCGGTGGCGCGCGCGTTCATGGCGGCAGCTTGGCGCGGCTTGGTGAATCAGGCGTTTCTGGCGGTGTTAATCTTTCAGCCTTGATCTCGCCCAAACGAGAGAACAAAAGTAAAACATGGCTTGGAGTCCGGATCTGTTCGCCGACGAGGCCGACGCGCCGCCGGCCGAGGTGCGCTGCGCCTCGGTGTTGTTGCCGCTGCCGTTGCCGGAGCCGTTCGACTATGCGCTGCCCGACGGCGTCGAAGCGGCGCCGGGCGACCACGTCGCCGTGACCCTGTCGGGCCGCACCGTGCGCGGCGTCGTCTGGTCGACCGGCGTCGCGCCCGGCGAGCGCGCGCTCAAGGCGGTCGAGGAGCGGCTGCACGCGCCGCCTTTGCCGGCGGTGACGCGGCGCTTCGTCGACTGGGTGGCGAAGTACACCGTCAATCCGCCGGGCGCGGTCTTGCGCATGGCCTTGCGCGGCTCGAGCCCCTGGAAGCCGGCGCCGACCGAGATCGTCTATACGCCCACCGGCGACGTGCCGGCGAAGCTGACGCCGGCGCGGCGCAAGGCGCTCGACGCGGCCGTCGAACTCGGCGAAGCGACGGCGGCCCGGCTCGCCAAAGCTGCGGGCGTCTCGTCGTCGGTGATCAAGGGTCTGCTCGAGCAGGGCGCCCTGCGCTGGCGCGAACGCGAAGTCGATCCGCCCTACGACGCGCCGGACCCGGGCTTCGGCGGACTCGCTTTGACGCCGAAACAGGTCGCCGCCGCGAAGGAGTTGAAGGCGCTCGTTCAGCTTGGCGGGCACCAGGCGGCGCTGCTCGACGGCGTCACCGGGTCGGGCAAGACGGAAGTTTATTTCGACTCCATCGCCGCGGCGCTGGAAGCCGACGACAGCAGCCAAGTCCTCGTGCTCCTGCCGGAGATCGCGCTGACCCAGCAGATCTTGCAGCGCTTCGAAGCGCGGTTCGGCGCGCGCCCGGCGGAGTGGCATTCGGAAATTTCCGACGCCGAGCGCCGGCGGGCGTGGCGGCGCGTCGCGGAAGGCCAGGCGCGCATCGTCGTCGGCGCGCGTTCGGCGTTGTTCTTGCCGTTCACGAACCTCAAGCTGATCGTCGTCGACGAAGAACACGACGGCTCCTACAAGCAGGACGAAGGCGTCATCTACCAGGCGCGCGACATGGCCGTGGCGCGCGCCAAGCTCGGCGACGCGGCGATCGTCCTGGCGTCCGCCACGCCGTCGATTGAGTCGCTCGTGAACGCGCGCCGCGGGCGTTACTTCCACGTCGTGCTTCCTGGCCGCCCGGGCCTGTCGGTGTTGCCGGAAATCGAAACCGTCGACATTCGCCGCCATCGCCCGGAGAAAGATCGCTGGATCGCGGCGCCCTTGGTCGAGGCGGTCGAGGAGACGCTCAAGCGCGGCGAACAGGCGCTGTTGTTTCTCAACCGGCGCGGCTATGCGCCGCTGGTGATCTGCCGCGCGTGCGGCCACCGCATGAAGGCGCCGGACACCGACTCGTGGCTCGTCGAGCACCGCTACACCAACCGGCTGGTGTGCCACCACACCGGATTTTCGATCCCCAAGCCGGAAAAATGCCCGGCGTGTTCGGAAAAGGATTCGCTGCACCCGGTCGGCCCCGGCGTCGAGCGGCTGGCGGAGGAGGCGCGGGCGGTGTTTCCCGACGCCCGCGTCGACGTGTTTTCGTCCGACACGGCGCAGGACCCGGCGCAAGTGCGCGCCAAAGTCGAGGCCATGGCCTCGGGCGCGATCGACATTCTGATCGGCACCCAGATCGTCGCCAAGGGTCACAATTTTCCGCTGCTGACGCTGGTCGGGGTCGTCGACGCCGACCTTGGACTGCGCGGCGGCGACATGCGCGCCGGCGAACGGACTTATCAGACGCTCGTTCAGGTCGCCGGGCGGGCCGGGCGCGCCGACAAGCCCGGCCGCGCGATGCTGCAAACCTGCATGCCCGACCACGAGGCCATGGTCGCTCTGTGCGCCGGCGACCGCGACGGATTCCTCGAGACCGAAATTCTCAGCCGCGAGGAACTTGGCCTGCCGCCGTTCGGCCGCCTGGCGTCCATGACCCTGTCCGGGCCCGACGAAGCGAAGCTGGAGTCGGCGGCGCGCGACGCCGGCAAGGCGGCGCCCAACGTCGAGGGCGCGCATGTGATGGGGCCGGCGGAGCCGCCGATCGCGGTGGTGCGCGGGCGCTGGCGGCGGCGCTTCCTGGTCAACACGGATCTGTCCGTGGACATCTCCAACTACATGCGCGCCTGGCGCGCGCGCTTCAAGCCGCCGGCCGCCGTGCGGGTCAGCGTCGATATCGAGCCGTACTCGTTCTTGTAGGGATCAGGCGGCGTCGGCGGCGCGGCCGCGGCCCGCCGCGGCGTCTGTGAGAACCGTCTTGACGACCTGGAACAGGAGCGCCGGCTCGATCGGCTTGGCGACGTGGGCGTCCATGCCGGCGTCGACGTAATCCTTGATCTGATGGTTCATGGCGTTGGCCGTCAGGGCCACGATCGGCGTGCGGGGGCGGTTCTCCGCCGTCTCGCGGGCGCGGATCTCGCGCGTCGCCGCGAGGCCGTCCATGACCGGCATCTGCACGTCCATGAGCACGAAGTCGAAGTCCTTGGCGGCCCACGCCGCGACTGCGGCCTCGCCGTTTTCGGCGACGTCGACGACCGCGTTCATCGGTTCGAGAATCGCCCGGATCACTTTCTGATTGGTCGAATTGTCCTCGACCACGAGCACCCGCAAGTCGCGGCCGGCGGCGGCGGGGGCGAGGTCCTCGGCCACGAGGTCGCGCTCGCGGACCGGGTCGACGTCGACGCAGCGTTCGACGCTCAGCGTCACCGTGAACGTGGAGCCGCGGCCGGCGCGGCTCGTCGCGGTGACGTCGCCGCCCATCATTTGCGCCAGCCGGCGGCAGATCGAGAGGCCGAGACCGGTGCCGCCGTGACGGCGGGTCGCGGCCATTTCGCCTTGGCGGAAGGGCAGGAACAGCTCCGACATCCGCTCCGGCGCGATCCCGGGTCCGGTGTCCGCGACCTCGATGACCAGCCGGCCGCCGTCGTCTTCCGCGTCGACGGTGACGAACACCGCGCCCGCGTCGGTGAACTTCACCGCGTTGGACAGCAGATTGTAGAGGATCTGCCGCACCCGGGTGGCGTCGCCCATATAGACGCCGCGGGCGTCGGCAGATATTTCGAGGCGCAGCGCGACGCCTTTTTCCGCCGCGCGCGGCGTGAACAAGGCTTCGGCGCCGGCGACCACGTCGGCGATGTCGAACGGGACGGCGTCGAGTTCGAAGCGGCCGGCCTCAATCTTCGACAAGTCCAAGAGGTCGTTGAGGATCGCCAGCAGCGCGGTGCCGGAATCTTCAATCACGTGGACCAGGTCTCTGTCGCGGGGCTTGAGGTCGGAGCGCGCCAACACCGACGCCATGCCAAGCACGCCGTTGAGCGGGGTGCGAATTTCATGACTCATGGCGGCGAGGAATTGGGACTTCGCGGCGTTGGCTTCCTCGGCGGCGATTTTCGCGGCGTCGGCCGCCGCTTCGGCGGTCTTCAACTCGGAAATGTCGATCGCCGACGTGATGATCGACGAGAACGTGTCCTCGTGGCCGCGCATCGGCCGGCTGTACAGCAGCACCGGGATCGGCGTCTCGTCGGCGGCGTAGAACAAGGTCTCGGCGGAGACCTCGAGTTCGCCGCGGTACACGTTGGCCAGAAACCGCCCGAACGTCTCCAAGTTCTCATGCCGGAGATAGCGGTTGGGGTCGGCGAAAAAGTCGCTCGGGTCGCGCAACCGCAGCAGCCGCAGCGCCGCGGCGTTGAGCCGGACCAGCCGCACCGTCGAGCGCGCCCGGTTCAGTTCGCCGGGATGTTGCTCGAACCACCGCGCCAGATCGTCGACGCCGTCGGCGCGCAGCCGCTGCAGCGCCGCGAGCGGGCGCGAGTAGTCGACCTCGAACATCGCGATCGGGTTGTCTTCGAAAAACGAGGCTTCGCGCAGCCGGCTGCGCAGCTCCAGTTCGGCGTTGGCCGCTTCCAAGTCGGTGCGCGCGGCGGCCAGTTGGCGCGCCTTGTGCGCGACGTCGCGCAGAATCACGAACCAGCCCGCCAGGATGACGACCAGGGCGATCGCCGTGCTCCACAGGGCGCCGATCGCCATGCGGCGGGCCGACGCCGCTTCCGCGGCGGCCTGCGTCGTGGCGA
This sequence comes from Alphaproteobacteria bacterium, assembly GCA_021776705.1. Taxonomy (GTDB): domain Bacteria; phylum Pseudomonadota; class Alphaproteobacteria; order Caulobacterales; family Maricaulaceae; genus JAJFFL01. The sequence continues at coordinate 3,261 of JAJFFL010000190.1, read as the reverse complement.
GTTCGATCAGGCGATCGACGGCGGTCTTGAGGGCGGCGTCCGCCTCATAGAAAGATTTGGTGGCGATCGATCTTAAGCCGACGTCGCGCTCGCCGCGCCGCACGAGGTCGAGGGCCGGGCCTTCGTGCCGGGCCATGACGACGAGCGCCGCCAGCGCGTCCGCGGCGTGACTCGCGGCGACGTCGGAGTTGGGGGCGTGGTCGGCGAAGTCCCGCAACGCGGTGCGCAGCTTGGCGTCGGAGTCGGCGACTTGGTCGACCCACACGGCGCCGCCGGCCTTGAGCGCCAGCATCAGCGCCGCTTCCCGGTGCTCGTATTGCTCGGTGATGTCGGCGTGCAGCTGGTGCGACGCCGACAATTCCGTGGTCGTCTCGCTGAGTTTCATGATGACGTGGAAGAACACGCAGCCGAGCGCCACGAAGGCGCTCGCCGAAACGGCGGCGGCGCCCCCGATCACGAGGTGACGCGGCGGAATTTTCGGCCAAAAGCGAGTCACGGCGGTCCTGACGCGTTGGGTTTCCCGCCTAAGGTGCCCCGATCAGGGTAAATTTGAGGTTTCGAAGGACCGCGGCTTGACGTTGCGTGCCGCGCGTCCGTATGCCGCCGCCGAGGCCGCCGGAGGAAACTATGACTGAGTTCCTAACGTCGCCGGAAGTCTGGTTGTCGCTGGCGACCCTGACTTTCCTCGAGATCATCCTGGGCATCGACAACGTCGTGTTCGTCTCCGTGGCGGCCGGGCGGTTGCCGGAGTCCCGGCGGCCGGCGGCGCGCAGTCTCGGCATCTGGACCGGCGCCTTGATGCGCGTCGTGATGCTCTTCCTGCTGATCTGGCTGACCGGCCTCACCCACGCGACGCTGTTTCAAGCCCCGGAATTCCTTCGACCGCTCGCCGACCCGTCGCACCCGGACCTGTTTGTCAACGTCACGCTCGAGGATGTGATTCTCGTCGTCGGCGGCGTTTTCCTGCTTTGGAAAGGCACCACCGAGATTCATCACGCGATTGATGAAAGCCCGCACGAATCGACGGGCGCCACGCCGGCCTCGTCGTTCGCGAACGTCGTGATTCAGATGACGGTCATCAACGTCGTGTTCTCGCTCGACTCCGTGCTCACGGCGGTCGGCATGACCAAGGAGCTGGGGGGCGAGGGCGGCGACTCCGTGCGGCTCGCCGTCATGGTCGTCGCGATCGTGATCTCGACCGTGATCATGGTGGTCACGTCGAAAGCGGTGTCGGGCTTCTTGGAACGCAATCCGACCACCAAGATGTTGGCGCTGTCGTTCATCCTGCTGGTCGGGGTCGCCCTGATCGCGGACGGGCTCGGGTTCCACATCCCGCGCGGCTACCTGTACTTCGCGATCGCTTTTTCGCTGTCGGTGGAGACGCTGAACATCATGCGGCGCAACGCGCGGCGCGCGACGCAGGCCGCCAAGTCGGCCTGACGTTCACCAGGCGAAGGGCGCGACATCGACCGCGGGACGGCGATCCTCGACCATGTCGGCGAGGATGTCCCCGATCGCGGGCGCGAACTTGAAGCCGTGGCCGGAACAGGCCGCGACCACGATCACGCGCGGCTGGTCGGGCCAGGGGCCGAACCGCAGCCGGCCGCCCGGGGCGAGCGTGAAGCGGCAGGACTCCATCGCCAAAGGCGGGCCGTCCGCGGCGGGCAGAACGGCGCGCAGGCCGGCGCGGATCAGAGCTTCGTCGTCGGCGTCCGGCGGCCGGCCGTCGATCATCGCCGGGCCGCGTTCGCCGGCGTGGTGGAACTTCGCGAACTTCACCCCGACGGCGCTGAACGCCGGCGAGCCGTACCAGCGCGCGCCGGCGTGGCCGATCTGAAAGATGGGCAGCCGGTCCGGGCGGAAGAGGATCGGGTCGGCCGGCGAAAAGTAACCCACCACCTGGCGCTCGACATCGAGGCGGCCGGCGAGCGCCGGGAGCAGCCGGCTCGTCCAGGGACCGGCGGCGAGGATCAGCTTGCGCGCCCGGTGGTCGCCGGCGTCCGTGGTCACCGTCACGGCGTCGCCGTCGACGCGCCAGCCGCGGACCGTCCGGCGGCCGCGAAGCTCGGCGCCGGCGTCTTGCGCGGACCGGCGCAGCCAGGCGAGCGCGGCGTCGCATTCCAGAAAGCCCGAGCCGGGCGCAAACACGGCGCGCACCGGGCCGTCGAAGCCGAACGCCGGAAACCGGTCGAAAAAGGCGGCGTCCTCGTAGACCTCGTGGCGGACGCCGGCGGATTCGGCCGAGCGCAGGGCGTCGTCGAAGATCGTGTCGTCACCGCGGGAGATGTCGAGGCCGCCGACGGCGTGAAAAAACCGGCGTCCGGCCCGGCGTTCCGCCGCCGCCCAGGCGTCGAACGCGGCTTCGAGCAGCGGGCGGTAGACCTCGCCCTCGGAGTAGGTGCGGCGGATGAACCGCGATTCGCCGTGGCTGGAGCCGTTGGCGTGTCCGGGCTCGAATCGCTCCAGGGCGAGAACCGAGCGGCCGCGGCGCGCCAGGGCCTCCGCCGCGGCGGTCCCCATCGCCCCCAGGCCGACGACGACGGCGTCATGAACCGGCAACCGCGCCTCCGAGCTGAATCACGGCGAATCCAGCCTGGACCGGCTCCGGCGAGGGCGCAAACCGGGCCGCTTTCGCGCCGCGGCCGGAGCGTCTGCGCCGATCCGCCGCGGCCGGCCGGAAATCTGGGCTCGGGCTTGGCTTGCCGCCCCTGAATCGACGTGCTATCCGACCGCCGGCTCGGGCCGGAGGGTGCGCGCTCGCGGATTCGTGCGGCCTGAACAATTCCAAAGTTTCTCAAGCCCGTATCGGGCGCTCCACGACGAGTGCGAACACGTGACAGGCGGACAAGCCAAAGTCTCCGAAGCCGCGGAACGTTACGCGGCGGCGGCCTTCGATCTGGCGCGCGACGACGGCGCCGTGGACGCCGTCTCGGCGGACCTCGAGGCGTTGCGGTCGATGCTCGAGTCGAGCGCCGATCTGCGGGTTCTGATCGAGAGCCCGGCGTTCTCCGCCGACGTGAAAGCCAAAGCCCTGGCGGCGGTCGTCGGCAAGGCCGGATTCCACGATCTCACGCGTCGCATCGTCGGCGTCGTCGCCGGCAACCGGCGCGCGCGCGAGATTCCCGGCGTGATCGCCGGATTCGCGGCCTTGGTCGCGGCGCACAAGGGGATCGTCACCGCCGAGGTGTCGTCCCCGACGAAGCTTTCGGACAAGCAGATCCAGGCGCTGGAAGCGGCGCTGAAAACCAAAATCGGGAGCGA
>JAJFFL010000189.1 GCA_021776705.1 Alphaproteobacteria bacterium | reverse complement strand
CTGCCGACGCCGGCCGCCGCGCCGCCGCGCGTCGCCCTGCCGTGCGGCGCCCCGCCGCCGGTGTGGGAAGCGGCGTGCCTCGAGGCCGGCGGTCGAGCGCAAACGGCGTCGGCTCTGTCGCGCTTGCGCGGCGGGCTCAACGCCGCCGGCTCCGCCGCGTCGGCGGTCGCCGAAGCCGAAACTCTGTCCCGCGACGCCGCCATGGTGTGCGCCCAGGCCGAGCGCTGGGACCGCGCCGAAGACTTGGTGCGCGCCTCGGCCGCTCTGGCGGGCGAACGCGCGTTCCGCATGCGCGCCGCCCCGGCGGAAACGCGCGCGACCCCGGCCTGCGAAGCCGGCCTGACGGAGCCGCGCGAAGACCTGCAAGACGCGTTTGAGGCGTTCCGGCTGACGGCGCGTTACGTCGCCGTCGAGGACGCCACCCGGATCGCGCGCGGTCTCGGAGTCGCCGAGCGCAGCGACGCGGCGGCCGACGCGCAAGAGATCGAAGACCGGCGCTGCGTCTGGATCGCCGCCGCCGGCCGCGCCCGGGCTCTGGAAGGTCTGGCGTTGAAACAACAAGGCGAAGAGGCGCAGGCGCTGCTCGCCTTGTCGTCGGGACTTCAGACCTTCGACCGCGCCCAGCACATCTGCCGCGGTCCGGCGAAAGCCAACATCGCCAAGACCCGCAAAGCCCTCGCCGACGTCATCGAGACGGCCATGGGCATGCAGCCCGCGGCGTCATCCGAAACGGCTGAAGTCCGGCTGGCGCTTCTCGAAGAAAGCCCCCGCCGCCTCGGCGAACTCCTCGGACTTGAGAGCGTCCGCAAAGAGGCGGCCTTCCTCGGCCATGCGCGCGCCGACGCGATCCCGGTCGCCGACGATCAGACGTTTGGTTTCGCGGACCGCGCCGGGCGCTTTGGCGGCGACTTGGGCGGCGCGGCGGAAAGCTTCATCCGCAAGCCGGTCGGCCGGAAAGACGCGGGCGACGAGGCCCCAGTCGACGGCCTCGCCGGCTTCAACGCTTTCGCCGAGCAAAAGCATTTCTGAGGCGCGCGCCCGGCCGACGCGTTCGGTCAGCAGCAACGACGACGCCGCCTCCGGCACCAGACCCAAATCCACGAACGGCGCCGTGAAGGTCGCTTGCGGCGCCGCGTAGACGAGGTCGGCGTGCAGCAGCAACGTGACGCCGATCCCGACCGCCGGCCCGTTGACCGCGACGATGAACGGCTTCGTCGACTCCAACATCGCGCGCAGGAAGCGCTCCACCGGCGCCGGATGCTCGGCGTTCATGTGCGGCGGCGAATTCATGAAGTCGCCAAGGTCGTTGCCGGACGTGAAGAAGTCGCCGGTCCCGGTGAGCAGGATCGACCGCGTCGCCGGATCCGCGTGCGCGTCCGCGAAGGCGTCGGACAAGGCGGCGTACATCGCGTGGGTGAGGGCGTTTTTCTTTTCCGGTCGGGTCAGAGTCAGGATCTTGACGCCGTCGCGGTCCTCGATGCGCACGTGATCGGTCATGTCGGGCTCCGGGGGTCGGTTCGGTCTTTGGTTTACCGCGCCCGGGCCGACGTGGCGAGCGCGGTTCCTCAGGCGAAGCGCCACACCGTGGTCCGCTTGATCTCTTGATCCTCGAGCTCGCGCGTGGTCGGCGCCTGGTATTCGGCGACCGCGACGAGGCGCGCCTGGGGCAGATAGCTGCGCCCCGGATCGCCGATCAGCACCGTCGCCCCGCGCGCCGCGAGACCGTGCAGCCAGGTGAAGATTCGGTCCGCCGGCCCGGCCTCGTAGGCCACGTCGGCGGCGAGCACGACGTCCCAGCCGTCGTCGCGGCCGACCACGTCGTCGAGTCGCGGCGAGAGCGCGAGGCGGTTGGCGGCGGCGTTGGCCTGCATGGCCGCGACGGCGAAGGCGTCGATGTCGGTGGCGACGACCGACGCCGCCCCGGCCTTCGCCGCGGCGAGGCCGACGAGGCCGGAGCCGGCGCCGAAGTCGAGCACGGCGCGGCCGGCGACCAGGGTCGGGTGGTCGAGAACGTGGCGGGCCAGGGCCTGACCGCCAGCCCAGGCGAAGGCCCAAAACGGCGGCGGCAAGCCGATGGCCCCAAGTTCGTCTTCGGTCTTCTCCCACAGCGGCAGCGACTCGTCGGCGACGTACAGCTCGATTTCCGGCGTCAGCGGAACCGCACGCAAGGCCGTGTTGGCGCGCACAAAGTCGGCCGTGGGATCGGTCACGGCGTTCGCGTGTCGGCGGCGCGCCACAAGTACCAAGAGGCGGTCGTGCGCCACGGGCGCCAGGCTTCGCCGATCTCCAACAGCTCTTTCGGCGACGGCGCCTCGGCGAGTCCGTACGCCAGGCCGGCGCCCTTGCGCAGACCAAGGTCGTCGACGGCGAGCACGTCGGGCCGCGCCAAGGTCGACATCAAAAACATCTCCGCCGTCCAGCGACCGACGCCGCGCACGGCGACCAGACGGTCGATGAGATCCTCGTCGTCGAGCGTGTCGCAGGCGCGCCGCGTCGGAACGACGCCGTCGAGAGTTTTGCGGGCGAGATCCTTGAGCGCCGCGGTCTTGTTCCGCGACAGGCCGGCGCCGCGCAGCTCGTCGTCCGAGCGCGCCAGCACCGCCTTGGGGTCCTTTACGACTTTGGCGTCGAACAGCGCCGCGACGCGGGCGTAGATCGTCCCCGCGGCCTTGCCGGAAAGTTGTTGGTAGACGATGGCCCGGGACACGGCCTCGAACGGCGAACGCCGATGCGGCTTGTACGGGCACGGCCCGTGATCGGCGATCAGCCGGCGCATGACCTTGCAGCGTTTGGCGAGCGCGGCGTGCGTGGAGTCGTCCATGGCCGCGTCCGGTTCAGCGCGGAGCGCCGATCTCCATGGCTTCGGGGATGTCTTCCAGGCCGCCGGTTTCGACATGGTAGACGAAGCCGTAGATCGGCGTCGTCTTCGGGATCAGCGGGTGCTCGCGCAGCTTGGTGACGTCTTCGATCGCGGACCTGCGTTCGTTTTCGAAGGTCAGCCAGTTGATGCCGTCGCCGGCCGTCGATCCGGGAAGTTCCGACGTGTTGCGCCAGCCGCCGGCGGCGTCGCGCTCGGCCGGGCCGATGCTCTTGCGGAGAAGGGCCCTGAGGTCGTCGTCGGTCAGGGCGCCCATGCCGCAGTTGGTGTGGTGGATGACGTAGATCTCGCGCACCCCGAGAAACTTCATCGAAATCACGAGCGAGCGCACGGCGTCGTCGCTGGCGCGGCCGCCGGCGTTGCGGATGACATGGCAGTCGCCGATTTTCAGGCCCAGAATTTGATCCGGGTCCATGCGCGCGTCCATGCAGGTCAGGACCGCGGCCCGCCGTCGCGGCGGCTGCGGCAGGTCGCCGTGCGGAAAATCGGACGCGTAGACGTCGTTGGCGGCGCGAAAGTAGCTCAGATTGTCGCGCATCGGCATGGGCGGCCTCCGGTTCGTCGCCTCCGAGCGGGCAGGCCGGAGATAAAGCGCCCGCCGTCCCAGGCCAACCCTTTTCAAAACAGGCGTTGAAGTCCGTACAGCAGTCCCGGCACGCCGACGAGCAAGCCGAAGTAGCTCAAGGCGAAGCGCACATGCGCCCGGAACGCGTCGAGGCAACGGCGGGAATCCTCGAAATCCACCAGGAACCCCTGGCGCAAAATCAAGCCTCCGAACACGATGGCGGCGATGACGCCCCCGAACAGCCCGCCGAAACGGTCGCCGCCTTCGACGGCGGCGGCGATGATCAGCAGCGCCGGCGACACCGCGAAGAACGCAAGCACGGCTTCACGGGCGCCGTCGCCGAACAGGCGCGCCGTCGACTTGACGCCGATCAGGGCGTCGTCCTCGCGATCCTGGAAGGCGTAGATCGTGTCGTAGCCGATGGTCCAACACGCCAGCCCGGCCAAGGCGACCACGGAGCCGACGTTGAACGCGCCGTTGATGGCGGTATGGCCGACCACCACGCCCCAATTCATGCACAGCCCCAGCCACGCCTGCGGCCACCAGGTGACGCGCTTCATGAAGGGGTAGACCGCAATCAGCGGCGCCGCGGCCAGCGCCGCCAGCTGCGCCGGGCGCGGCAACAGCAGGAGAACGCCGAAGCAGACGGCGATCTGGGCGGCGAAAAACAACCAGGCGTCGCGGTTCGACACGGTGCCGGCCGGCAGCGGCCGGTCGGCCGTACGCGCCACCTGGGCGTCGAGTTTTTGATCGACGATGTCGTTGAAGGTGCAGCCGGCCCCGCGCGCGGCGACGGCTCCAACGAAAAAGACGAGAAGGTACGGCACGTCGGTCGACAGCCAGGCGCCGTCGAGGCGCGCCAGGGCCACGCCGATCCAGGCCGGCAAGGCGACGAGCCAGAATCCCACCGGTCGGTCGTAGCGGGCCAATCGCAGGAAAGGACGCGCCCTTGCCGGCATGCGTTCGACCCACGTCGTCGGAATCGAATCCGGCACCGGGCGGTCGGCTGGCGGGCGGGCGTCAGAGTCGGGTCCGAGGTCGTGCGTCATCTGCGATTCCTGCTGCGCCGGGGTCATATCACGAGATTCGACGCGCGCCTCAGCTTGACCTCGCGCGCGCCGCGCGCATGTCTAGCGCCATGGCGTCGCCTCGCTTGTTCGTCGCCGCCGACCTGACGGCGGGCGCCCGCGTCGAGCTCGACGCCGCGCAGGCCAACTATTTGTTCAACGTCATGCGCCTCAAGCCGAGCGATCCGGTGCGCCTGTTCAACGGCCGCGCCGGCGAATGGACGGCGACGGTCGGCGAGGTGGCGCGCAAGAGCGGCGTCCTGCAGGTCGGCGAACGAACGCGCGACCACTACGTCCCGCCCGATCTCCATGTCTTGTTCGCCCCGGTCAAGAAATCGCGGACGGACTACATCGTCGAAAAGGCGACCGAACTCGGGGCGACGGCGCTGCGTCCGGTGTTCACCCGCCGCACCGTCGCGGAGCGCGTAAAGACGGAGCGCCTGCGCGCCGTCGCGGTGGAAGCCGCTGAACAGACGGAGCGGCTCGACGTTCCGGACATCGCCGAGGCGCAGCCGTTGGCGCGCGTCCTAGAAGGTTGGACGCGCACCGATCCGGGGCGTTCGATCTTGTTTCTCGACGAGGCCGCCGGCGGCGCCGACACGCCTTGGCGCGAGGCGGCCGCAAGCGGCGCGGCTCCGGTGTTGAGAGCGTTGTTTGCGGTTCCGGAGACCGAAGCCGGCGGCTGGGCGATTCTGGTCGGTCCGGAAGGCGGGTTCGCGCCCGACGAGCGGGAACGTCTGCGCACGGCGACGTTCGTGACCTGCGCGTCCCTGGGCCCTCGGATCCTGCGCGCCGACACGGCCGTCGTCGCGGCGCTGACCGCTTGGCAATCCGTGCTCGGCGACTGGCGCTAAGGCGCGCCTTGCGCGAACGGCGTGCAGCCCCTTAATGCCTAACTAGGTTTCGCAGGGGTGCACGCATGTCTTCAGCCGGGGCGTTCGACGCCACTCCTGCGGAATCCAAGCCGCAACTCGTGGAATGGTTCGAAAAGGGCTGCAAGCCGCCGGTAGACTGGCGGATCGGCACCGAGCACGAAAAGTTCGGGTTTCGACTCGCCGACCACGCGCCGCTGCCCTACGACGGCGACGGGCCGACCGTGCGCAAGATGCTCGAGGGCATGACCCGCTTCGATTGGGAGCCGGTCGACGAGAACGGCCACGTGATCGGACTCAAGCGCGGCGCCGCCACCATAGCCCTCGAACCCGGCGGTCAATTCGAGCTGTCCGGCGCGCCGCTGGAAAACCTTCATCAGACGTGCGGCGAGGTGAACCAGCATCTGAAAGAAGTCAAGGCGGTCGCCGACGACATCGGCGCCGGCTTCCTCGGCCTCGGTTTCGCGCCCACCTGGCGGCTCGACGAAATGCCGGTGATGCCGAAGGCCCGGTACGCGATCATGCGCGGCTACATGCCCAAGGTGGGGCGGCTCGGCCGTGAAATGATGTTCCGCACCTGCACCATCCAAGTGAATCTCGACTTCGCCTCGGAAGCCGACATGGCCAAGAAGCTTCGCGTCGGGCTGGCGCTGCAGCCGGTGGCCACGGCGCTGTTCGCCAACGGTCCGTTCGCGGAAGGACGGGTCGCCGGTTGGAAGAGCTTGCGCGCGTTCGCGTGGAGCGACACCGACAACGACCGAACCGGCATGCTGCCGCCGGCGTTCGACGAGGGATTTGGATTCGAACAATACGCCGACTGGGCGCTCGACGTGCCGATGTACTTCTTGCGCCGCGACGGTGAGTCGAAAGACGCCACCGGCTTCACCTTTCGCGACCTCTTCGACGGCCGCGGTCCGGCGTGGGCCGGGGCGGCGACGATGGGCGATTGGGAAGACCACCTTTCAACTCTGTTTCCGGAAGCCCGGATCAAGCGCTTTCTTGAAATGCGCGGCGCCGACGGCGGGCCGTGGGCGCGCATTTGCGCCTTGCCGGCGTTCTGGGTCGGCCTCCTCTACGATTCGGCGGCGCTCGACGCGGCGTTCGATCTGGTTCGCGACTGGACCGCCGTTGAATGCGAAGCCTTGCGGCTGGGCGCGGCGAAGCTGGGGTTGGCCGCGCCGTTCCGCGGCCGCACCCTCGGCGACCTGGCGAACGACGCGCTGGCGCTTTCCCACGCCGGCTTGAAGCGCCGCGGCCGCGCCAATCTGCACGGCGAGCCGGAGTCGGTCTTCCTCCAGGACCTCGAAGAGATCGCCGCTTCGGGCCGCACGCCGGCCGACGTGCTGCTCGACCGTCTGAAAGACGAATGGGGCGGAGATCTCGACCGCATCTTCGCAGCTTGCGCCTACTGACCGGCGCCGCGCGCCGCCGTCGCGCGTTCGAAAACCGCTCTTGATTCGCACGTCGGAGGCGGCGCGGCGGCCGCCGAACGGCCGGGCCGCCAATTTTTTTTCCACCGACTGTGGACGGCGTGTGAGGAAAAAGGCGAGCGCTCCGAGGTCGTTAACGCCGCGTTAACCAATTTCAGGGCGCGACGGCTCTTTTCGCCTCGATTTCAGCCTCGAAGTTGCCTATTTGTTCTCCACTATCCACCAAGCGTCCACAGAGGCGCGCACCGTGTGAATTGGGAGAATGAGATGACCGCCAAACGCCGCCGCGCCACGCGCCTCAAGGGCTCGCAAGACTTGCTGCTCGGCTATCGCGTCGCCGCGGCGAATGCGCGACGGATGGGATTCGCCGATCCCGGCGCGGGGGCGGCGCACGCGGATCTCGAGCCGATCACGCTCGGCGGCGACGGGCATTTGGTCACCGTCGCGCCCACCGGCGCAGGCAAGGGCCGCGGCGCGATCATTCCCAATTTGCTGCGCTACGACGGCCCGGCGATCGTCGTCGACCCGAAGGGCGAAAACACGCTCGTCACAGCGCGCGCGCGGCGCGAAATGGGCCAACAGGTGCACATCATCGATCCGTTCGGGTTGGTGACCGACGCCTCCGATCAACTCAATCCGCTCGACGTGTTGGCGCGTCCCGGGATCGAGCTTGAAAGCGAAGCCCAAGCGCTGGCGATGATGTTGTCGGGGCAGGGCAAGTCCCTGTCCGAACCGTTCTGGGATATCTGGGGACGTTCGCTGTTGTCCGGAGTCATCGCCTACGTCGCCGAGCACGAACCGGAGGAAAATCGCCACTTCGGGCGCGTGCGCGAAATTCTCAAGAACGACGACGTTGTGTTCAATCTGGCGGCGCTTCTCGACAAGACGCCGAACCTCGCCGGCATCGCGCGGACCGAGATTTCGGCGTTCGTGCAGTTGGTCGATCAGACTCGTTCAGGCGTATTGGCGACGGCGCAGAGCTACACCGAAGTCGTCAATTCCGAACCGGCGCGCAAGACGCTGTCGCGCACCAGTCTCGACCTCGACGCGGTGGAGTCGGGCGCGCCGATGACCATTTACCTCGTCATACCGCCGGACAAGCTCGCGTCGCACGGCCCGCTGTTGCGGCTGTGGATCGGGTCGTTGCTGAAGACCGTCATGAACCGTCCGGCGCGTCCCGAGCGCGACACCCTGTTCGTGATCGACGAATGCGGTCAACTGGGCCAGCTCGAACACCTGCGCGTGGCGATGACGCTTCTGCGCGGCTACGGCTTGAAAGTGTGGGCGTTCTTTCAGGACATGTCGCAGATGCGCCGCCTGTACCCGGACGATTGGCAGACGATCGTCAACAACGCCGCGGTGTTCCAGACCTTTGGCTTGACCAACCATGTGATGGCGAACGAGACCGCCGACATGGTCGGCGACGTCGACGCGTTTTCCTTGCGCGCGTTGGCGCGCGACCGCCAGGTCGTGGCCCGGGCGCGGGAACAGGCGAAAGTGTGCGCCTTGCCGGACTACCTCAAGGACGCGGAGTTCCGCGGCCGGTTCGACGCCAACCCGATGTTCGCGCGCTGCGCCGACGGCCGTCTTCTGTAACGCAAACGCCCCGGCTCGCGGGAGCCGGGGCGCTGCATTCGAACGCGACCGCGCTCAGAAGGTGCCCGACACCCGGATGGACGGCCGCGGACCGTCGCGCGACACGCGCTCCTCGCGCATCACGACCATGCCCGCGCGGGTCGGGTCGTAGAAGGTGCGGGTGCGCTTGAACGGCGTGTTGAAAATGTTGTCGACCGCAAATCGGATTTTCATGCCCGACGGTCGGATGAACTCGACGTAGGCGTCGAAGTCGCCGTGGCCCGGAATGAACTGGCTTTCCTCCGTCAGGCGGAAGCCGCGGTTGCCGAAGCCCTTAAAGTAGTCCCAGCCCCAAGTCAGGCCGCGTTCGGGTAGATCCTGGCGGAACTCCAGATACCACCACTTCCGCTCCTCGAACGAGAACGGGCGTTCCTGGCCGGTGACCGGGTCGGTGACCGAGGAGTCGCCGTAGCGGATTTCGCTGTCCAGCTGCGCGCCCGAAAGGCCGAGAAACTCCAGCGGAAGCGTCGACTCCATCGACACGTACCAGCGGTCGCCGTCGCCGAGATTGCCGGGCGCGTCGAACTCGTTGTTGATCGGGACCTGGTCCTCGACCGACTCCACGAAGTCGCGCCGCGCCGTCAGCGTGATCGCGCCGCGCTCCCAAAACTTGCGCTCGTAGACGCCCTCGACGCCCCAAAGCCGTTCCGGTTCGAGGTCCGGGTTGCCGACGTCGGTGGTGTCCTCGGTGATCGACGTCGAGGTCGCGAAGTCGCCGAAGTCCAGCTGCGAGACGTCGCGCTCGACGGTGAACCGGAACTGGTTCTTGTCGTTCGGCGTCCAAGTGCCGACGAATTTCGGCTTGGCGAAGTAGAGGCGGCGTTCGTTGGCCCCTTCGCCGGATTGGGCGATCTCGGACGCCTCGTAGGCGAACACGCTTTCGAGGCTGACCGTCGGCCGCGGCTTCCAAACATAGGACAGGGAGGCTTCCGCTCGCTTCTCCTCCACGCGGGTGTCCGACACCGGCAGCTCGATCTCGACGAAACCGCCGCCCGAACCATCGTCGGACGCAACGTCGAGCTGATTTTCCAGGAAGTTGAAGGCGCCTTCGAGTCCGAATTCGAACGCGTGCTTGTCGCTCAGCGCGAAGTTGGCCTGGCCGCGCACGATGCTTTCGCCGCGCGAGCCGTCGAGCGTCACGCGATCCGCTTCGACGAAGCCACGGTTGAAAACGTCCTGGCGCGATTCCCAGTCGAAGTTGGTTTCTTCGGTGTACAAGATGAGCTTGGTGGAGAAGCGGTCGGTGAAGGTGTGCTCCCAGTCGCCGCCGGCGTTGTAGTTCCATCCGTCCTCGTCGAAATTCGGAAAGCGGATTTCGGCCGGGGTCGGCGGCCGGCTGTCTGAGTTGAAGGAGCGGATGACGCCGCGCTCGTGATATTTCCACTTTTCGCCGCCGGCGTTGAGATGGAACGTGTCTTTCTCGCCAGCCTTGAGCTCGATTTCGACGTTCGGTTGCAAGGCGCGGAAATGGCCGGGGTACATTTCATCCTGGAAAAACAAGAGATCGCCGTCGGCGTCTCGCCGGACGCGGCGGGCCTTGCCTTCCCCGGCCCAGGAATCGCGCTCGAGGCTCAACCGGATGTCGGCCTTGCCCAATTTGAACGACGTGGTCGCTTCGCCGGACGGCTCCAGCTGGTCGCTCTGTTGAAAGTGATCGACCGACACGCGCCAGTTCGTCGATACGCCTCCGGCGCTTTCTTTCAAGATCACGTTTGCGACGATCGACTGACCGCGCATGTCCACCGCCGACGATGAACCCCGGATCAATTCGACGCGTTCGACGTTCGTCGCCGCGATTCGCTCGAGGTAGGAGAAGATGTTGCTCTTGGTGCTCGGCCGTTCGCCGTCGACGAGAACGTTGCCGGCCGTCGCCGCGAAGCCGCGCCGGTTGTCGCCGCCGTCGACGGAGAAGCCCGGGAGCTGCTGGACCATGTCGAGCGCGTTCTGCGGATTGTAGCGGGCGAAGAAGTCGAGGTCGTAGACGGTGACGCCTTCGACGGACGCCGGCGCAGCCGCGTCCTGCGCCGAAGCGACGGTCGGTGACGTAAGTGAAAGCAAGACAGCCGCCGAAGCCGCCGTGGCGCGGAAATTCATATAGCCTCCCCCCGGAGATCGTGCGCCGCTGCGGCGCGATTGCGGTGACCTCGCCACTTAACGGCGCCGAGCATGACCCCTCGTCGTCGGGGGAATTAAACGGCGGCCACCTTGATCACGAAACCGTGATGTTTCCGTCGGGTCCGTAATGACGAGGGGACATCCGCCCTTGCGGCGCGTCAAGCCGCCGTGCTCTTGTCGCAGAAATTTTGCGGGTATCGCCGGTCGCCGCGCAGACGGACGCCGGCCAGGGGAGGAACGTCGCATATGGGCGCGCTTTGGAATGTTGTGATCGTCGGCGGGGGCGCGATCGCGCTCCTCATGTGCATTCCGGTTTTTCTGCAAATGCGGAAGCATCCCGGCGGCCTGCACATCTTGTTCTTCGCCGAAATGTGGGAGCGGTTCTCCTACTACGGCATGCGCGCCCTGCTGGTTTATTATCTCACCCAGCACTTCCTGTTCGACGATTCCTTCGCCAACTCGCAGTACGGGGCCTACACGTCTCTGGTGTTCTTGATGCCGCTGATCGGCGGCTATCTGGCCGACCGCTATCTCGGCACCCGCAAGGCGATCGCGTTCGGCGCCTTGTTGTTGGTCGCGGGCCATTTGACGATGGCGGTCGAGGGCGAGCCGGCCAAGCAGGCCCTGGTCATCGATGGCGCGACGTACGTGTTCGACGCCGAAGGCCGCGGCGGATCGCGAATCTCCTATTTGCCGGTCGGCGACACCGTGTGTCAGCTCAATCCCGAACAGGACGACGCCCCGGCTTGTTCGCTGCGGGTCGACGAAGACGGCGCGCTGGTGTTCGAGGGACTGCCCGCGAACGCGCCGATCGCCGCTCAGATTCCGCGCGGCGAATACGCGTTCGAAGTCCAAGGCCGCGACCGGACCGCGCTGAACATATTCTATTTGGCGCTCGCCCTCATCATCATGGGCGTCGGCTTCTTGAAGGCGAACATCTCCTCGATCGTCGGCCAGCTCTATCCGCAAGGCGATCCGCGGCGGGATCCCGGATTCACGCTGTACTACTTCGGCATCAACTTCGGGTCGTTCTGGGCCACCGCGTTGTGCGGCGCCTTGGGCGAAACCTACGGCTGGAAGTACGGCTTCGGGCTCGCCGGAATCGGCATGGCGCTCGGCTTCCTGGTGTTCGTCACTCGCCGCTTGCTGTTCTTCATTCCGGGCAAGCCGCAGCTTCCCGACAACATCGGCCTGCCGCCGGAGCCGGAAAAGCTGCGCGCCGGCTTGATCGGCCCCATCAACCGCGAATGGCTGATCTACATCTGCGGAATTCTCGGAGTCGGCGGGGTCTGGATGCTGGTGCAGTCGCCGCCGACGGTGATCCTCGACGGGCTAAACGCGTTCGCCGTCGCCAACCTGCAGTGGCTCGGACTCGGCGCGCAGTCGCACATCCACATCGCGATCGCGTTGTTGTTCGGGATGGTGGTCGTGCTCGGCTACGTCCTGTTCTTCATGTTCAAGGAATGCTCGCCGATTGAAAAGCAACGCCTCAGCTTGGCGCTGATCCTGGTCGCCGCCGCCACCGTGTTCTGGACGTTCTTCGAACAGGCGGGGTCGTCGCTGAGCTTGTTTGCGAGCCGCAACACGCAGCTGCCCGACGACGGCTTCTGGACCATCACCGCGTCGCAGACTCAGTCGTTCAACGCCGGCTTCATCTTGATCTTCGCGCCGATGTTCTCAGCGATCTGGGTGTTTCTCGGGCGGCGCAACATGGACCCGAATCCGACCTTGAAGTTCGGTCTCGGCTTGATGCAGCTCGGCATTGGCTTCTTGGTCCTGGTGTGGGGCGCGCAGTTCGCCGACGAGAACTTCAAGGTGCCGATGGTGTTCCTGGCGCTCTTGTATCTCTTCCACACCACCGGCGAGCTCTGCCTGTCGCCGGTCGGACTGTCGATGATCACCAAGCTGTCGCCGATGAAAGTGGTGTCCACGATGATGGGTGTCTGGTTCCTGTCGAGCGCGCTGGCGCAATTCGTCGGCGGCATCATCGCCGGGCTTGCGGGGACCGAGACGGTCGCCGGCGCGGCGCTGGACCCGGCCGGCGCCTTGGAGACGTCGACCGGCGTGTTCTGGAACCTCGGCCTGATCGCGATTGCGATCGGGGTCGGCTTGGCGATCGCGTCCTTCGTGCTCAAGCGCCTGGAGCATTTCGGCAAGGACCGCCTCGGCGATCCTCTGAAAACCTCACACACCCAGCCAGACCCGCCGATGCCTCACCCGGCCCGGCCGGTGGAGGGCGACGTGTGACGCTCGGCGTCCGCATCTGAAACGACGAAGGGCCGCTCGTCAGAGCGGCCCTTTTCGTGAATCGTGTGTTGACGGTCGGCGAAACCTCGGCGCGTCAGCTGCCTTGAGCCCGCGCCGTTTTTCTGAGCCGCTCGAAGTCCGCCTTGGCGAGATCCCAACCCGGGGCCAGATCGACGGCTCGGCGGTAATCGTCGATTGCTTGTTCCCAATCGCCGATCGCTTCGTAGGCCCAGCCGCGCCGGTAATACAGCCGCGCCGGGTTGCGGGCGTCCAACGTCATGGCTTTGTCGATCGCGTCGATCACCGACGCCCAGTCTTCGCGACGGGCGTGAACCAGCACGGCGTTGACGTAGGGTTCGCTTAGCGACGGGTGGGCCTCGGCCGCGGTCCGGAAATCGGCCAGCGCGCCGGCGTCGTCGCCGGCGTAGAACTTGACGATGCCCCGGTTGACGAGGGCCGCCGCCATGCTGATGCCGAGTTCGAACCGTGAAACGACTTCGCCCGGCGAATCAAACGGCGACGACGCCCGGACGCTCGAACGAATTCGCGTGCCGGTCCGCACCACGGGCGATTCGATCGCCGCGTCGCAATCCCGGATCGCTTCCGCGTTGCCGCGCATGTTGCGGGCGTGGCTGTAGCAGGCCTGAGCGTAGTTTTCGATCACCACGGTCTGCGCGAACGCCGGCGCCCCGAACGTCGCCAGGGCCAGAATCGCTGCGGATCCGATCAATCGCTTGTTCACGCAAGCCTCCACGCTCACGTCGGGACGCCAGATTATCCGAAATCGGCGCCAAAGGCGACGCCGTTTGTCGATTTCCCAGCCATCCGGCGCACCGCCGGGCGGCGCGTGCGACAAAATGGCTGACGCGAGTTCCTGACTGCGCTAGACGGCGCCTCTATATTCCATCGCGATTCCGAAGCGCCGCGGGGCTGCGGCGCGGCTTCGCAAAGCAAGAGACACAAGGGGAGACCCGGCGATCATGCGCGCCATTTTTGCGATTCTCGCGGCCGCCGCGGCGGCCGCGCCGGCTTGGGCCGACGCGCCCGTCGACAAGCAGATCGGCTTCCAGCCGGCCGCCACGCCGGTCATGGAAGAAATCACCAGATTTCATAACGAGCTCTTGGTGATCATCTTCGCCGTCGCCGGGTTGGTGCTGGCGTTGATGTTGTACGCCATGGTCCGCTACTCAAAACGGGCGAATCCGACACCGTCGAAATTTTCCCACAACACGCTCGTCGAGGTGCTCTGGACCGGAGTTCCGGTGCTGATCTTGATCGTTATCGCGGTGCCGTCGTTCAAGCTGCTCTACTTGCAAGACGTCATCCCGGAAGCCGACATGACGATCAAGGCGGTCGGCAACCAGTGGTACTGGCAATACGAGTACCCCGACGACGGTGATTTCTCGTTCGCCAGCGTCATGCTGTCGCGCGAAGAGGCGGCGTCCGCCGGCAAGCCGGCGCTGCTCGCGGTCGACCAGCCGATGGTGGCGCCGGCCGCGACCACGGTGCGGATGATCGTCACCGGCGCCGACGTGATCCACAACTGGGCGATGCCGTCGTTCGGAATCAAGATGGACGCCGTCCCCGGCCGCCTCAACGAGGCCTGGTTCATCGTCGAAGAGCCGGGCGTCTACTACGGCCAGTGTTCGGAGTTGTGCGGCAAGGACCACGCGTTCATGCCGATCGAAGTTCGCATCGTGCCGCCGAACGTCTACGGCGACTGGAGCGCGGCGATGGCTGGGGGCGACTACGACGGCGCCGACGCCGTTCTCGCGATGTATGAAGACGACCGCGCCGGCGCGACGCGCCTGGCGGCGGCGGAATAGGGAGGGGCGAGGATGGCCACCGACAACGAGAATTTCGCGCCGGCGGACCTCAGCGACCGTCCCAGCCCGTACGACTGGCGGCGCTGGGTCTATTCGACCAACCACAAAGACATCGGCACGATGTACCTGATCTTCGCGGTGATCGCGGGGCTGGTCGGCGGCATGATGTCGTGGCTGATCCGGATGGAGCTGCAGTCGCCGGAGATCAACGTCCTGACGATGCTGCCGTGGATCGCGGACGTCGAGGCGGCGAAACACTACTACAACGTGCTGATTTCGTATCACGGCCTGATCATGATCTTTTTCATGGTCATGCCGGCGATGATCGGCGGTTTCGGCAACTGGTTCGTGCCGATTCAAATCGGGGCGCCGGACATGGCGTTCCCGCGCATGAACAACATTTCGTTCTGGCTGTTGCCGGCGTCTTTCGCTCTGGCCCTGACGTCGATGTTCGTGCCCGGCGGACCGCAAGGCGCCGGCTTCGGCGGCGGCTGGGTGTTGTATCCGCCGTTGTCGACGACCGGCCACACCGGGCCGGCGATGGACCTGTTGATCTTGTCCCTGCACATCGCGGGGGCGAGTTCGATACTCGGCGCGATCAACTTCATCACCACGATCTTCAACATGCGCGCGCCGGGCATGACGCTGCACAAGATGCCGTTGTTCGTTTGGTCGATCTTGGTGACGGCGTTCTTGTTGCTGCTGTCGCTGCCCGTGCTCGCCGGCGCCCTGACGATGCTGCTCACCGACCGCAACTTCGGCACCACGTTCTTCGACCCGCGCGGCGGCGGCGACCCGGTGATGTTTCAGCACTTGTTCTGGTTCTTCGGCCACCCCGAGGTCTACATCTTGATCCTTCCCGGGTTCGGCATGATCTCGCACATCGTCTCGACGTTCAGCCGCAAGCCGGTGTTCGGCTATCTCGGCATGGCCTACGCCATGGTGGCGATCGGCTTCATCGGTTTCATCGTCTGGGCCCACCACATGTACACGGTCGGCATGAACGTGAACCTGAAGGCCTACTTCATCGCCGCGACGATGATCATCGCGGTGCCGACCGGGATCAAAATATTCTCCTGGATCGCGACCATGTGGGGAGGGTCGATCGACTTCCGCACGCCGATGTTGTGGGCGTTCGGGTTCATCTTTCTGTTCACGATCGGCGGCGTGACCGGGGTGGTGCTCGCCAACGCCGGCGTCGACCAGTCGCTGCACGACACCTACTACGTGGTGGCGCACTTCCACTACGTGCTGTCGCTCGGGGCCGTGTTCGCGATTTTCGCGGGCTTCTACTATTGGTTCCCGAAAATGACCGGCTACACCTACGCGAGCTGGCTGGCGAAGACGCACTTTTTCCTGACCTTCATCGGCGTCAACATCGTCTTCTTCCCGCAGCATTTCCTGGGTCTCGCGGGAATGCCGCGGCGGTACGTCGACTACCCGGACGCGTTCGCGTTCTGGAACCAGGTGTCGTCGTTCGGCAATTATCTGTCGATGGCCGGTGTGGCGGTGTTCCTCGCCGTCTTGGTCGAAGCCTTTATGGCCAAACGCAAGGCGGGCCCGAATCCCTGGGGCGAGGGCGCGACGACGCTGGAGTGGACCCTGTCTTCGCCGCCGCCGTTTCACCAATTCAGCACGCTGCCCAAGATCAAAGAAGAGGCGCACTAGCCGGAAACGCGGCGGCCGAGCGGCCGCCGCTGATCCGCTGACCGTATGACCGACACGCTCGCCACGCCCCGCGCTCGCCCGTCCGATTGGCGGGATTACTTCGCGCTGATGAAGCCGCGGGTGATGTCGCTCGTGGTGTTTACGGCGTGGACCGGCCTCGCCGCGGCGCCGGCGGCGCCGAATCCGCTGCTCGCCGCCGCCGTCATTCTCGCCATCGCCGTCGGCGCCGGCGCGGCGGGCGCGCTTAACATGGCCTACGACGCCGACATCGACGCGGTCATGCGCCGCACCTGCGCGCGCCCGGTCCCGGCCGGCCTCGTCAGCCGTGATGAAGCCGCGACGTTCGGCTTGGTGATGTCGCTGTTTTCGGTGATGACTCTCGGTCTCGCCGCCAACGCTCTGGCCGCCGGGCTGCTGGCGTTCACGATCTTTTTCTACGCCGTCGTCTATTCGATGTGGTTGAAGCGCGCGACGCCGCACAACATCGTCGTCGGCGGGCTGGCCGGGGCGCTGCCGCCGGCGATCGCCTGGGCGGCGGCGACCGGAACGCTCGGTCTCGATCCGCTGCTCCTGGTCCTAATCATCTTCATGTGGACGCCGCCGCACTTCTGGGCGCTGGCGCTTTACAAGGCGCCGGACTACGAAAAGGCCGGCGTGCCGATGCTGCCCAACGTCAAGGGCGCGAAGGCGACGCGGACGCAGATCCTGATTTATTCCGCTATCCTCGCGCCGCTCGGCGTCGCGCCGGCGGTCACCGGCCTCGGCGGCTGGCTCTACGCCGCGACGTCGGCCGGCGCCGGCGGCGTGTTCCTGCTCTTGGCGCTGCGCGTGGCCCGCTCACGCGCCGGGGAAGCTGGCGAAACCGCGGCCGACGCCGCCGACCTCTACGAGGTGCGCAAAGGCGACAAGGCGGCGCGCGATCTATTTGCGTTCTCGATTCTGTATCTCTTCTTGGTGTTCGCCGCCTTGTTGGCCGAGCACGGGTTCGGGCTCTACGCCGCGACGCCGTTCGGAGGCGGAGCATGAACGAACGTCGCGATCCCCCGCCGACGGACGAACAGCGCGCGCGCGGCCGGCGCAACGTCGCCATCGCGCTGACGTTGGCGGCGTTCGTGTTGCTGGTGTTCGTGATCACCCTGGTGCGGCTGAAGGAACAAGTCGCGGTCGACATGATGACTCTGCCGACATGAGTTCGTCCTCCGCCAACCGCCGCGTCCTGATCGCCTGCAGCGTCGCCGCGTTCGCCATGCTCGGCGCCGCGTTCGCGGCCAAGCCGCTCTACGACACGTTCTGCCGCGTCACCGGATTCGGCGGCACCACGCGCCAGGCCGCGGACGGCTCCGACGTGGTCCTCGACCGCACGGTCACCGTGCGTTTCGACGCCAACGTCGCCAACGGTCTGCCGTTGCGCTTCGAGCCGATGCAAAAGGCGGTGACGTTGCGCATCGGCGAAAACGCGCTGGTCTACTACCAAGTTGAAAATCTTGGCGACACGCCGATCGACGCGGTCGCCAACTACAACGTCACGCCGTTCAAGGCGGGGCCGTACTTCACCAAGCTGGAATGCTTCTGCTTCACCGACACGCGGCTGGCGCCCGGCGAAACCATGGACATGCCCGTGGTCTTCTTCGTCAATCCGTTGTTGATCGAAGACGGCCTCGAGGACGTGCGGACGATCACGCTGTCGTACACGTTCTTTCCCGCCAAAAACGCCGAGGACGCCCGCGCCGAGGCTGCGGCGAAGCGCGCCGGGGCCGAGGGGTGACGAGGGCGAAACACGCGTTTATAGAGCGGCGTCGCGGCGGTGATTCCCCGCGAGTCGATTTGCATCCGGAGGGGCGCACATGGCCGGCCATGCCGTAAAACACGACTACCACCTGGTGGAGCCGAGCCCGTGGCCGTTCGTCGGTTCGGTGGCCGTGTTCACGATGGCGTTCGGGCTGGTCGCGTTCATGAAGGGCTTCGTCGCCGACGACGCCGGCAGCGCGATGCATTTTCTGTTCGGCAAGGGCAGCATCGCCATCCTCGTGACCGGCGTTCTCGGCGTCATCTACACCATGATCGGTTGGTGGGCGGACGTGATCAAGGAATCGCGCCACGGCGATCATACGCCGGTGGTTCAGATCGGTCTGCGCTACGGCATGATCATGTTCATCGCCTCCGAGGTGATGTTCTTCGTTGCCTGGTTCTGGGTGTTTTTCGAACTCGCCCTGTTCCACGAGTTGCGCACCCCGTGGCTGCAGCAGTTCGGCGACCCGGACGCGGCGACGGCCTGGGCGAGTTGGCCGCCGCCCGGCGTCGAAACGTTCGAACCGTTCCACATCCCGCTGTTGAACACGCTCGTGCTCCTGACCTCCGGAACGACGGTCACCTGGGCGCACCATGCGCTGCAGGAGAACAAGCGCGGCGAAGCGAAAGTCGGGCTGCTGCTGACGGTGCTGCTCGGCGTGTTGTTCACGTCGCTGCAGGCGTTGGAGTACAGCCAGGCGCACTTCGCCTTCGACGGCAACATCTACGGCGCGGCGTTCTTCATGGCGACTGGATTCCACGGCGCGCACGTGATCATCGGCACCATCTTCCTCGCCGTCTGCCTGATGCGGCTCCTGGCCGGCCAATTCACCCCGGAAAAGCATTTCGGCTTCGAAGCGGCGGCCTGGTACTGGCACTTCGTCGACGTGGTGTGGCTGTTCCTCTTCACATTCCTCTACGTGATCTACCAGTAGGTGACGGAGCGCCGATCCGTCAGCCCGATTGCGGCGGGGCTTCGGTCCCGCTGCCCCCGGTGCGGCGACGGTCGGCTGTTTGACGGCTATCTCAAGGTCGCCGCGCGCTGCGAGTCGTGCGGACTTGAATTGTCCAAGACCGACCCGGGCGACGGGCCGGCCGTGTTCGTCATCTTCATCGTCGGCGCTTTGGTCGTGCCGGTGGCCTTCATCCTCGAATTCTCCGGCGTCGCCTTTTGGCTCAACATGCTGATCTCCTTGCCGCTGGCGATCGGCCTGACGCTGGCGCTGCTGCCGCTGTTCAAGTCGGCGCTGATTGCGCTGCAGTTCCACCATAAGGCCGAAGAAGCGCGCTTCGACGACGGCCCCGACGGGAGCGCTTGATGCGGGTCCGGGTGTCCCCGATCATGACCCTGGCGGCGATTCCGGCCTTGGCGACGCTGATCGCGCTCGGCGTCTGGCAGCTTCAAAGGGCGCAGGAAAAACGCGCGGCGCTCGCCGCCTACGAAACGTTCGCGGCCCAGGATCCGGCGGCGTTCGACGAGGTCTATTGCGACATCGCGCGCGGACTCCCGGGCCGGCCGGTGGCGCCGCTTGAAAATCCGCGCGGTCAGATCGTGCGTTTCTACGGCGCCCGCGCCGACGGACAGCCGGGCTGGCGACTGCTTCGGCTCGCGCCGGCGCCGGTTTGCGTGGAAGGCGAAGCGCCGGCGCACGTGTTCGTGCAAACCGGCTTCGAAACCCTCAGAGGCGCCGTGACCGGCCCGGCGGCACGCTACGTGCTCGCGCCGCCGCCGCGGGCGAACTTGTTCACGCCGCAGAACGCCACGGCCGAGAACGTGTTCTACCGCTTTGACGCCCGCGCCATGTCGGAGGTCGCCGGCGTCGCCGGCGCCGACCCGCGCGCCGACCTCTGGCTGGGGCCCGCCGACCGCCCGCCGCCGGACATCGCCGACATGCCGCCGTCGCGCCACTTCGGGTACGCGATGACCTGGTTCGGCCTCGCGCTGACCCTGGTCGGCGTTTACGTGGCCTATCACCTGCGTGTCGGGCGATCGGAGCGCAACCATTGAAACGCTTGCGCCACCCCCGCGCCGCGCGGCAGTCTTGGCGTCCGCGGACCTGATCCAAGGGGATTCCAATGGCTGTCGCGCGCGCGCCCAGTCGCGCCGAGACATTCGAATTGATCGAAGGCGACGGCGTGGTCCTGCGCCGGCCGCAGATGAGCGACTTCGAGGAATGGGCGCGATTGCGCGAACGCTCGCGGGCGTTCCTGACGCCATGGGAGCCGACGTGGGCGGTCGACGAGTTCACCCGCGCGGCCTACCGGCGCCGGCTTCGTCGCTACGCCAAAGACTTGCGCGACGGGATCGCGTTGCCCTTCCTTGTCTTTCGCGACACCGACGGCGCGCTCGTGGGCGGCTGCAACCTCAACAACATCCGCCGCGGCGTTCTCCAGGCCGGCGCCTTGGGTTACTGGGTCGGCGAACCGTTTCAACGCAGCGGCTACACACGCGCGGCCGTGCGCGCGGCGGTCGGATTCGCCTTCGGCGCGATGGAATTGCACCGCGTCGAAGCCGCCTGCATTCCGTCCAACACGGCGTCACGCCGGCTGCTCGAGCAACTCGGCTTTTCTCAGGAAGGCGTCGCCCGTTCCTATTTGCGGATCAACGGCGTCTGGCGCGACCACGTCCTTTACGCGCTCGTGAAGGGCGACCCCGTACTTTGAGGCCCGCATGACCGGCACATCCGGACGCGCGTTCGACGCGGTCGAACACGCTCAGGCGCTCAACGCCGCCGCCGCCGCGGCGTTCGTTTGGGACGCCGTCGCCGACCGTTTTCACCTCGACGGAGCGGTCGAGACTCTGGGCCTCGGCGGCGTCGCCGCCGGCGCGACGTGGGCTGAATTCGTCGCCGCTTTCGTCACCCCCGACCGGGCCGCCGTCAGCCGCCTGGCCGAGCCCAAGGCGTGGCGCGCCGTGATCGTCGCGCGGGCCGCGGCGGAAGGCGAAGGCTACCGCCGGCTGCGGATTCGCGCCGGGTGGACGGACGCCGACCGCCGCGCTCTGGCCGGCGTGATCACGCCGGCGTTCGGGGCCGAAGGGGAAATCGCGGAACACGGCCGGCTCGGCCTTGAAGTCGCGCTGCGCGACGCCGCGGACCGCGACGAGTTCGAGCCCTGGTTTCAACCGATCGTCGTCCTCGACGGCCGCATCCCGGCCGGCTTCGAGGCGCTTGTGCGTTGGAACGATCCGGACCGCGGAATCTTGCCGCCGGAAGACTTTTTGCCGCTCGCCGAGGAACTCGGCCTGCTCGGTCGCATCGGGGTGCGCATGCGCCGAGAGGCTTGCCGCCGCCTCGCCGCCTGGCGGACATCCGGCCACGTCGGCGACGGGTTTTTCGTCGCCGTCAACTTCGCCGGCGAGGAACTCACGCCGGACACGCTTCCCGACGAGGTCGCCGGCTTGGTTGATGAATTTGGCTTGGCGCCCGGTGCGTTGAAGCTGGAGGCGACCGAAGGGCAAGTGATGCGCGACCCGGACCGCGCCGCCGAAGTGCTGCGGGCGGTGAAGGCCGCCGGCGCTTCGCTGGCGCTTGACGATTTCGGCACCGGCTATTCGTCGCTGGCGTGGCTGGAGCGGTTTCCGTTCGACGTTCTCAAGATCGACCGCCACTTCGTGCGCACGCTGTTTTCCAGCGCGGGCTCGGCGACGATCGTCGAAAGCGTCACCCGGCTCGCCCACGACCTTGGCATGAGCGTCGTCGCCGAAGGGGTCGAGAACGCCGAGCAGGCCGAGCGCCTCGCGGAACTGGGCTGCGACCAGGGGCAGGGCCTGTTGTTCGCGCCGCCGTTGATCGGCGACGAGGCCGACGCCTACGTCGAGGCGCTGTGATCCGTCAGGCTTGACCGGCGAGCGACGACAACTGCTCGGGCGCGACGCCGATCGAATTCAGCGCACGGCCCCATTTTCCGTCGAGGTCGCCGCCGAACACGAGGTCGTCGCACGCCTCGCACGTCAGCCACGCGTTGTGTTGAATCTCCAGTTCCAACTGTCCGGGACCCCAGCCGGCGTAGCCCAGAGCCAACACCGCCTGCCGCGGCGCGTCCGGCGACACGATCGCGTCGAGCACCTCCTTCGTCGCCGTCAATCCAATTCCGGAGCCGACCTCCATCGTGGCCTCTTTGGAGCAATAGTCGTCGGTGTGCAGAACGAACCCTCGGTCCCGGTCGACCGGACCGCCGTTCAACACCGCGGTATCGGGCGCGCGAATGCTCGACGGCACGCCGAGTTGCTCCAGCAGGTCGGGGAGGCGCAGGCCGCCGAACGGCTTGTTGACGACGATTCCCATGGCGTGGTCGTTGGAGTGCGCGCACAGATAGACCAGGGTGCGGGCGAAACGGTCGTCGCTGATGAGCGGCGTGGCGATCAGCATCTTGCCGTTCAGCCAGCCGTTATCTGACGAAGTGCGCATCGACGTCATGCGCCTATGCAAGACTCGCCGCCGCGGCGATGCAAGTCACGATTGCGGGCCGTCGGCCGGGCCATGGATCATTCGGCCGCGAAGCCCTATATCGTCGCCGAAACCCTTCAAGGAGAACAATATGACCATTCACGTCGGCGACCGCTTGCCGGACGCGACTTTTCAAATCATGACCGCAAACGGGCCGGAGGCGAAAACCACCGCGGACTTGTTCGGCGGCCGCAAGGTGGCGCTGTTCGCGGTGCCCGGCGCGTTTACGCCGACCTGCTCGGCCAAGCACCTGCCCGGCTTCGTCGCCAAGGCCGACGCCATCAGGGCCAAGGGCGTCGACGCCGTCGCCTGCGTGTCGGTCAACGATGTCTTCGTCATGGACGCGTGGGGCAAGGATCAAGGCGCCGACGGAAAGGTCGAGATGGTCGCCGACGGCGACGGCGGCTTCGCCAAGGCGATCGGCCTCGAGCTCAACACCGATGCGTTCGGCGGCCTGCGCAGCCAGCGCTATTCTATGCTTGTCGACGACGGCGTCGTGACGTCCATGAATGTGGAAGAAGGCGGCGCGTTTGAAGTCTCCGGCGCGGACCACATGCTAACGCAGCTTTAGACGTCTTACCGAATTCAAAAGACAAGGGGGGAACGGACCGGCGCCGTTCCCCCTTTTTTCATTTTTCCTCGGCATTTTCAATTGAGGGCAAAAGCGCGCACTTCGGCGTGCGGAAAATATTGTTGGGAAAGCTATGGAAATTCTTATTCCGATCTTGGCGATTCTGGCGCTTGTCGTCGTTTTTTCCTCTCTCAAGTTCGTGCCGCAAGGCTATCACTACACGATCATTCGCTTCGGTCGGTACACGCGCACGCTGCGCTCCGGCCTCGGGGTCTTGATTCCGTTCATCGACAGCGTCGGCCGCAAGCTGAACATGATGGAGCAGGTGATCGACATCCCGAACCAGGAAGTCATCACCAAGGACAACGCCATGGTGTCGACCGACGCCGTGGTGTTCATCCAGATCATCGACGCCGCCAAGGCCGCCTACGAGGTCAACAACCTGGTCAACGCGATCACCAACCTGGCGCTCACCAACGTGCGCACGGTGGTCGGCTCGATGGACCTCGATGAGGTTCTGTCAAAGCGCGACGACATCAACGCCCGGCTCCTGACGGTCATCGACCAAGCGACGAACCCGTGGGGCGTCAAGGTCACGCGGATCGAGATCAAGGACCTGACGCCGCCGATCGACATCACCGAAGCGATGGCCAAGCAGATGAAGGCGGAGCGCGAAAAGCGCGCCGAAATTCTGCAGGCCGAAGGCAAAAAACAATCGCAGATCCTGCGCGCCGAAGGCGAGAAGGAGGCCGCGATCCGTGAAGCCGAAGGCCGCCGCGAAGCCGCGTTCCTCGATGCCGAAGCGCGCGAACGCGAAGCCCAGGCGGAAGCCAAGGCGACGCAAATGGTGTCCGACGCGATCGCCGCCGGCGATGTCGCCGCGATCAACTACTTCCTCGGCCAGCGCTACGTGGACGCGTTCGAAAAACTCGCGATCTCGGACCAGCAACGGACCTTGATCCTGCCGGCCGAACTCTCCGGTCTCGCCGCCATGCTCGGCGGCATCTCGGAAATCGCCAAGTCGGTGCGACCGTCGGCGGACGACGGCGGCGACGCGCCGGCCGCGGACAAGGGAGGCGCGCCGTGGACGCGCTGATCGGGTTCGTGACCGAACTACAGCCCTGGCACTGGTGGTCGCTGGCGGGCGTGCTTTTGGTCCTCGAGCTCTTGACCGGCACGACCTACCTGCTGTGGCCGGCGGTGGCGTCCGGCCTGGTCGGCCTGGCGGTGTTCAGCCCGCTGCCGATGCCGTGGGAGGCGCAGCTCTTGATTTTCGCGGTCGCAACCGCGGTGCTGACGCTGTTCGGCGACAAGATCATGCGGGCCCGGCGCCTGTTCACGGACAAGCCGCATCTCAACGAGCGGGTCCAGCAACTGATCGGCGAACACGTCGTCGCGGTGGCGGATTTCTCGGCCGGACGCGGCCGCGTCAAGCTGGGCGACACGGAGTGGGCGGCGAAACTCGACAGCCCGGCGATCGTCGCCGCCGGCGCCGTGCTGGTGGTCACCGGCATGGAGGGCGTGACCTTGACGGTGAAGCCCGGCGCCTAGGCGGCGGGCGATGTCGCCAGCAAAGCCTCAAGGCACTCGAGCGTGCTCGACCATCCCATGCTGTGATTTTCGCGGTCGGTCTTGTCGTCGAAATCGCCGTGGACGACCGTCAAGCGCGTGCCGCGGCCTTCGGCCTCGAACGAGACGGTGACCAGGTATTCGCGGCTCGTCGATCCGTCTTCTTGGGTCCAGGCCCAGGTGAACGCCAGCCGCACCGGGCGCGCGATCTCTTTGTAGACGCCGCCGACTTCGTGACGGTTGCCGGTGGCGGCGCCAAGCATGACGGCGCGCCAGCGGCCGCCGACGCGGGCGTCCAGTTCAAACTCCGGAATCGTGCAGTCGGCCGGACCGAACCAGGCGGGAAACAGCTTCGGATCGACCCAGGCGTCGAACACCGCCTCGGGCGGCGCGGCGATGCTGCGCTCGATCTTGAGGTCTTCAATCTGCGCCATCGGACTTCTCCTTGTCGTCGCGCGCCGTCATCAGCGCGTCGAGTTTGTCGAGCGAGGACTCCCAGAGCGCCATGTGCCGACCGACCCATTCCTCGGCCTCGCGGAGCGCGTCCGCCTTGAGCCGGCATACCCGGAACTGGCGGTCGACTTCGCGCGACAACAGTCCGGCGTCCTCAAGAACCTTGAGGTGGCGCGAAATCGCGGGTTTGGAGATGGCGAAGGGTTCGGCGAGCGCGCCGGCGGTGAGCGCGCCGTCGCGCGCCAATCGAGCGACGATCGCCCGCCGTGTCGGGTCGGCGAGGGCGGAAAACACGGACGTCAGCGGATCGGTCGCCATGCGGCTTAATTAACGCATCTATTAAATAGAGTCCAGCGCGTTGTCGACGACGCGGACGGGCGGCGGCGCGAGGTTTCCGCGTCAGTCTGGAATGCCGGCGTTCGCCAATTCGTCGGCGCGCTCGTTGCCGGGGTCGCCGTCGTGGCCCTTGACCCAGCGCCAATCGATCGCGTGCCGCGCCGCCTCTTCATCCAAGCGGCGCCACAGGTCCTCGTTCTTCACCGGCTTTCGGGCGGCGGTGCGCCAGCCATTCTTTTTCCAGCCGTGGATCCACTTCGTGACCCCGTCCCGGACGTAAACGCTGTCGGTGATCAGAGTCACGTCGGCCGCCGTCTTCAACGCCGCCAAGGCTTCGATCGCCGCCGTCAGCTCCATCCGGTTGTTGGTGGTCTCG